>NZ_JAPSET010000069.1:0-23962 GCF_026847585.1 Phreatobacter sp. AB_2022a | reverse complement strand
CTCCAGGCGCACGGTGAAGGTCGCGCCGTCCCGGCCCTCGCTTTCGATCGACAGGCGGCCGCGATGGCGCTTGACGATATGCTTGACGAGCGCGAGACCGAGGCCGGTGCCGCCCTTTTCGCGACTCGAGGCGATGTCGACGCGGTAGAATCGCTCGGTCAGCCGCGGCAGGTGCTCGGGCGGAATGCCCGGCCCGTGGTCGCGCACCGCCACCACCGCCTCCTCGCGGCGCTGGCCGCGCGGCTCGCGTTTCAGGGTGATCTCCACGCTCTTGCCCTCGGCGCCATATTTGATGGCGTTCTGGACGAGGTTTTCGAACAGGCGGAACAGCTCGTCCTGGTCGCCCAGGACGACCAGGGCCGGTTCCGCGGCCTCGACCGAGACGGTGACGTCGAGCGACTGCGCATAGGGGCCGAGGCCATCGCGCACCTGATGCAGGAGGGGCACCAGGTCGACGCGCGCGACCGGGCGGACATGCTCGTTGAGCTCGACCCTGGACAGCGACAGCAAGTCGTCGATCAGCCGTGCCATACGGTTGGCCTGGGCCAGCATGATGGCGAGAAAACGCTCGCGTGCCGCCGGATCGTTCTTGGCCGGCCCCTGGATCGTCTCGACGAAGCCGACCACGGAGGCGAGCGGCGTGCGCAGCTCATGGCTGGCATTGGCGACGAAATCGGCGCGCAGCCGCTCCAGCCGCCGCTCCTCGGTGAGGTCGCGCAGCGATATCAGGACGAAATCGGGGCTCGCCTCCTCGCGCGCCCGCACCGTCAGGGCGACCGGCGCCACCTCGGCACGGAACCAGCGGCTGACCGGCACGCGCTCGGCGTAGTCGATCTCCTGCGCCGCATTGGTGGCGAGCGCCCGGCGCACCGCCTCCACCACCTCGGGCGTGCGCAGCGCCAGCATCAGCGGCTCGCCACGCTTGAGGCCGGCAATGAGCTCGATCGCCCGCGCATTGTGGCTGCGCACCACCATTTTCGGGTCGACCAGCACGGCCGGCGCCGGCAGCGCCGCGATCAGCCCCTCGATGGTGAGGTCGGTGAGCCGCGCCGCACGGCGCGCCAGCTGTTCGGGGTCGCGCGGCGCCGGCTGGACGCTGCGCTGGCGCACGAAAAGGCCGGCGAGGATCATCACCGCGACGGCGGCGAGAGCGTAGGGCCATTCCACCTTGCGCCAGGCGATGAGGGCGATGGCGACCAGCAAGCCGACCACCACGAGGAGGACGCGGCCTTGCCAGCCCTGCAGTCGCGGCGATTCCAGTTCGTCGTCCATCGGCGTTTCGAAGGCTCCCCGCCCGGCAGGTTCTGGCGCGGCGAGGCTCATCCCCGGGCCGCGGCGGGAGCGTAGCATTTTTGTGCCGCCGGCCCTATGGCATGCTCCTTCGCGCCTGCTGCGTGTCACGGCCATGCGACAGTTTGATGACGGCCGCGGGCCCATCGGCCACGCCCGAACGGGCCATCGCCGCCGCGCCACGCGGACACCGGTCAGTCGCGCCGGAACACGACGCTGGCGGCCCAGCCCGTGAACAGCGCCATGGCGGCGGCGGCGAGACCGTAGAACACGCCGTGATCGCGGGCGGAATTGGCGACGAAGGCTTCGAAGCCGGTCTTGGTGACCTCGAAATTGGTGCTCTCGCGCGCCAGGATCACGCCGCCCGACAGGAGATAGATATCCACGTCGAAGGTGCCGACCGGCGTGTTGGCGACCACCGGGATGGTCGCGCGGAACAGGGTCGGCGTCAGGAAGGTGACCCCGGTCGGGTTCTCGCGATAGAGGCCCTTGGCCTGGTTGATGCGCAGGAAGGCCTCGCGGAAATGCACGGTGCCGCCGGGATTGGTACCCGGCCGCGAGGTCGGCAGCGCGATGCCGTAGAGCCCGATTTGCTGCCGTCGCCTGACGTCGATATCGGCGAGCTCGCCCGCCGGCTTGTTCGCCAGCAGCGCATAGAAGGTCGGCACTTCGACGAATTCGCGCGCATCGGTGTTCATCCAGATGCCGAACATCCGGTCCTTGCGGCGGGTGATCACCTTGGCGCGCGGTCCGCGCACCACCACCGCCATGTCGTAGCCGCCGGAGCGCGCGACGGTCTGGCTGTCGCGTTCGATCGAGCCGAACAGCACGATTTCCGAGCCGACGAAATTGGAGGTGATCTGCAGCCGGTGGGTCGACAGCGAGGTGATCAGCGCCTCGGCGCGCGCCGCCGGGCCGAAGGCGATGAGGGCGACGAGCGTGAGCGCGAGCCGGATCATCGCACCGACCATTCCATGATGGTGTTGGTGAAGGGATCGTCCGGCCGCAGCACGAGGTCGACCAGGAAGCGCACGCCCACCGCCAGCACGACCAGCCCCAGCATCAGCCGCAATTCCTCGCCCTTCATGGTCAGCGAGGTGCGCGCGCCGAACTGCGCGCCGATGACCCCGCCGATCATCAGGAGCAGCGCCAGGACGACGTCGACCGAGGCATTGGTCACCGCGTGGAACACCACGGTCAGCAGCATGGTGATCAGCGTCTGGAGGCTGGACGTGCCGATGACCACCGAGGTGGAGACGCGCAGGAGATAGATCAGCGCCGGAACCAGCAGGAAGCCGCCGCCGATGCCCATCATCGAGCCGAGAAAGCCGATGCCGAGGCCGATGGCCATGACCGGGATGATCGAGACGGTGATGCGCGAGCGCGGAAAGTTCACCATCAGCGGCAGGCTCGAGGCGACCCGCCTGTCGCGCGTCGGCACCGGCTTCGGCGGCTCGCCGGAGCGCGAGCGGGCGATCGCCCGGCTGCTTTCCAGCACCATCAGGAGGCCGATGCCGCTGAGCAGCGTCACGTAGGACACGGCGATGAACAGGTCGAGCTGGCCGGCGCGGCGCAGCAGGGTGAAGGCGACGACGCCGCCCAGCGAGCCGATGACGCTGCCGCCCAGGAGCACGCCCGCGAGCTTGGCGTCGACCGCGTTCTTGCGCCAGTAGCTGAGCGTCCCCGACAGCGAGGAGGCGGCGATCTGTCCGGACACGCTGGCGACCGCGATCGCCGGCGGAATGCCGATGAAGATCAGGAGCGGCGTCAGGAGAAAACCGCCGCCGACCCCGAACATGCCGGAAATGAAACCGACCGCCAGCCCCATGCCCAGGATCAGGAGCATGTTCACGGGCAGTTCGGCTATGGGCAGGTAAAGCTGCACGGCTCACCCCGGCAATGATCGGGCTGCCCCCCGAAGGACCGGAAAATGCGAGCCGCGTCAAGGCCTTTGGTCGCAAGGCTTCCAGGCTTGGCCGGGTGTCAGTAGGACCGTGGCATTCCCAGCACATGTTCGCCGACATAGGCGAGGATCAGATTGGTCGAGATCGGCGCGACCTGGTAGAGCCGGGTCTCGCGGAACTTGCGCTCGACATCGTAGTCGGCGGCGAAGCCGAAACCGCCATGGGTCTGCAGGCAGGCATTGGCCGCCTCGAACGAGGCGTCGGCAGCCAGCAGCTTGGCCATATTGGCCTCGGCGCCGAAGGGCTGGCCGGCATCGCACAGCGCCGCCGCCTGGAAGCGCATCAGATCGGCGGCGCGGATGTTCACATAGGCGCGTGCGATCGGGAACTGCACGCCCTGGTTCCGCGCGATCGGCCGGTCGAAGACGATGCGCTCGGTGCCATATTTCTTGGCCCGCTCGATGAACCAGTAGCCGTCGCCGATGCATTCCCCGGCGATCAGGGTACGTTCGGCGTTGAGGCCGGAGAGAATGGTCTTGAAACCCTTGCCCTCCTCGCCGATCAGGTTCTCGGCGGGAATTTCGAGGTCGTCGAAGAACACCTCGTTGGTCTCGTGATTGACCATGTTGCGGATCGGCCGGACCGTCATGCCCTTGCCGATCGCCTCGCGCAGGTCGACCAGGAACACCGACAGGCCATCGGATTTCTTGGCGACCTGGTCGACCGGCGTCGTGCGGGCGAGCAGCACCATCAGCTCGGAATGCTGCACCCGGCTCGTCCAGACCTTCTGGCCGTTGACGACATAGCGGTCGTTGCCCTTCTTCACCGCCGTCGTCTTCAGCTTCGTCGTATCGGTGCCGGTGGTCGGCTCGGTCACCGCCATCGACTGCAGGCGCAGCTCGCCGGATGCGATCCGCGGCAGGTATTTCGCCTTCTGCTCGGCGGAGCCGCCGCGCAGGATCGTGCCCATATTGTACATCTGGCCGTGCACCGCGCCGGCATTGCCGCCCGAGCGGTTGATCTCCTCCATGATGATCGAGGCTTCGGTCAGTCCGAGGCCCGAGCCGCCATACTCGGCCGGGATCAGGGCGGCGAGCCAGCCGGCCTTGGTCAGCGCATCGGCGAAGGCCTCCGGATAGGCGCGCTCCTCGTCGACCTTGCGCCAGTAGGCATCGTCGTAGTCGGCGCACAGCGCCCGCATGGCATCGCGCAGGTCGGCATGATCGTCGGCGGTCGGCAGGGTCAGGGGCATGGCGTCACGTTTCTCCTGCCGCCAGCATAGGCATTCGCGCCGCGGCGAGATATCCGGCCGATGGCAGAGCCCGGATGCATGTCGGGCCGCTCGCGACCGGCCGCGCCAGCCCGATTTCGCGCCGCCGGCCGAACGGGCCGGCCGGCCTTGCGTTTCTCCGCCATGGGGCCGTGAAGCGGCGGCCCCGCGAAGGAGGGCCCCATGCCGCAACCGCCAGCCGCGCAGGTCAGCATCCGCCACTACGAGGGAACCGTCACCGTGCGCTTCATCGACGCGGTGCTCGCGTCCACGTCACACGCCCTGAGCGTCCGTGACGACAGCACGCGCGAGGAGCAGATCTTCATCCCCTTCGACGACATCTATTTCGAGTTCCTGGAACGGTCGGTGAGCGCCGAAGCCTGTCCGGTCAAGGGCGAGGCGACCCTCTGGACGGTACGGGCCATCGGCCGCTCGGTGCCCGACGCGATGCGCTCCTATGGCCAGAACGACGCCTCGGGCCCGTTGCGCGAATACGGCCTGTTCGATCCGCGCAAGGTCAGTGTCGAGCTGACCCCCGTGAACGCTCCGGCCACTTGACGGCGCCCATGCGATCCGGCGGCTCCGTGGCGTGGTCGCCAGGGAGCTGCCGGCCGCTCCGGCACGGGGCCGCGGCGGTCATGTCCTGCCGTCATCGTCTTCGGACGGCGCGAATTGCAGGGCAAGCCGCCGGTCCTTGCTCACGGCACGGCGCACCGTCGCAGCCCCGGCGTCTGCCGGCGGCATCACGACCCGCTCGTCGGGCGGATCGCTGGCGACAACCCGGCCGAGCTCCTCCTCGGTGTCGCGCGGGTAGGCTTCGCGCCGACCGAAGGTCCGGTCGGCAGTGCCGAGAGGCTGGTCGGGCACCTGGCGGTCGGTCGGGCGATCGGGCGATGCTGTCATGGCGCTCTCTCCTTCGGGCCTGGACGCCGGGCACCGGTGCGGGATCGGCACCGATGCCTCACCGTTCGATCGATCCGGTGCGCCGGATCTTGCGTTGCAGCAGCAGGATGCCGTGGATCAGCGCCTCGGCGGTCGGTGGGCAGCCGGGCACATAGATGTCGACGGGCACGATCTGGTCGCAGCCCCGCACCACCGAATAGCTGTAGTGGTAATAGCCGCCGCCATTGGCGCAGGAGCCCATCGAAATGACATAGCGCGGCTCCGTCATCTGGTCGTAGACCTTGCGCAGGGCCGGCGCCATCTTGTTGGTCAGCGTGCCGGACACGATCATCACATCGGATTGGCGGGGCGACCCGCGCGGCGCGGCGCCGAGCCGCTCCATGTCGTAATGCGGCATGGCCGCCTGCATCATTTCGACCGCGCAGCAGGCGAGGCCGAACTCCATCCACATGAGCGATCCGGTTCGCGCCCAATGAACGAGCTTGTCGGCGGTCGTGGTCACGAAACCGCGATCGGCAAGCTCGTCCTGAAAGTCGATATCGCGCCGCGGCCGCGGCGGTCCTGTCTCCAACATCGGCACGGGAAGCCTCCCGCTGCAAGAAGGGTGGTCGCTAGCGCCTCAGCCCGCACAGGAAGCCAAGGAAGGCGGCGACTCCGAGCGCCTGAAAGGGACGCGCCGCGATCTCGTCGCGCACCATCTTCTGAAGTTCGCCCGCGCGGCTCGCCATCACGTCGGTATCGACGCCGGCGGCCTTGAGCTGCTGGTTGGCGGCACCGGCGAGATCGGCGATGTTGTCGCGCATCGTGGTTTCGCTGGGCTTGTCCATGGCGCTTCTCCTCTCGTCTGTGGATTCAACGGAGGCTGCCGCCGCGCGTTCCCGCTCCCGCCATTTCCGGCCGGCCGACGAGGCCAGCCTCTGCTCGTTGCGGCGGACCGCCTTGCGGCGATAGATCGCCAGCATTTCCGCGGAGATCATGCCGACGATCAGCAGGGGCGTCGACAGCATGGCGCCGGCCGGTCCCCACAGCCAGAGCAGCACCACGAAGCTCAGGAACACCAGGAACGGCGGCATGGTCAGGCGCCGGCCGATTAGGCTCGGGGTCAGCAGATTGCCCTCGATGAGATGAACGAGGAAAAAGACGGCAGCCGGCCAGATCGCCTCGACGAACCCCGCCTTTGCCGCAAGGCCGGCACCGAGCAGCAGCACGGTGGCAATGAACGGCCCGATGAAGGGCAGGTAGTTGAGCGTGAAGGCGAGCGCCGCCCAGAATGCCGGATAGGGCAGCCCGGCAACCAGCGCGATCAGGGCGGCGATCACGCCGATGCCCAGATTGATCGACGTGACGAGCGTGAAGTAGCGGGCGATGCGCCGCTCGAGCTTGTCGAAAAAGGCATCGGTCACCTGCCTGATCTCACGGTCGAAGCACAGGCGCAGCAATCCGGCCTTCATGTTGCGGTGCGTGGCGAGATAGAAATAGACGGTCGCCACGAAGATCAGCAGCCCGCCGGCGACGCTGGTCGAGGTCACGGCGATATTGACCAGCGGATTGAACGCGTCGCGAACCGCCGGAGCCATTTCCGGCAGGGCCACGGGAACGCCGGCGACCACCCAGAGCTGCACGAAGAGGTCGAGCACGCGGTCGAGCTTGGCGCGCAGGGCGGTCGTGATCGCGGGCAGCTCGCCGGCCCCGAGCGCGACCGGCGCCGCGAGCAGTGCGAACAGCGCGACGAGACCAAGGCAGCCGGCGAGCGTGATCAGTCCGGCCGCGACCGCCTGGTGCAGGCCGTGGCGCGTCAGCCAGTCGGCGGCAGGCCCCAGCACCAGGCCGGCGATGAGGCCGGCCGCGACCGGAACGGCGACGGGCCGCGCGATCGTCAGGACGACGACCAGGGCGATGGCGAGCAGGCCGAGGGTCGCATAGCGCAGCACGGGGTCGTGCGCGCTCGAAGGGGCCGGGGCCGGCAACGCCATTCTTGTCTCCTTTTCGCCGGCGAAGGCGGTGCAGCCCGCCGGCGCGGCGAGATAAGAACGACGTGACGATCGAACCGGTTCCGACGGTCATGGCAGGGAACTGCGGCTCCGGCCTGCCGTTGCACAAGATGAGGGCCGGACGAACCGGATCCGAGGGGCCTGCTTTGCCCGGGAAGCCGCCCCGCTCCCGCGCCACCGGACAGGAGGACGAGATGAAGGTGAATGAAGCGATGAGCCGCGATGTCAGCATCGCCAGTCCCGGCGAGACCATTCAGGAGGCAGCCTGGCTGATGGCGAGTCTCGATGTCGGCTCGCTGCCGGTCGGCGAGGACGACCGTCTCGTCGGCATGCTGACCGACCGCGACATCGCCGTGCGCGGTGTCGCCAAGGGCAAGGGGCCGCAGACGCCGGTCCGCGAGATCATGTCCCCGGAAGTGAAATATTGCTACGAGGACCAGGAGATCGATGAAGTCACGCGCAATATGGCGGATATCCAGGTCCGGCGGCTGCCGGTGGTCAACCGCGCCAAGCGCCTGGTCGGCATCCTGGCGCTCGGCGACGTCGCTGTCACGACGACCGACGGCGCGGCCCAGCAAGCGCTCAGCGGCATTTCCCGACCGGGCGGCGCGCACAGCCAGACGCCCTGAGGCAAGGCACGACCGGGGGGTGCCGGTCCGGCCGGCGCCCCCCTCCCTTCACGTCCGGGCGCCGAACACCATCTCCTTGATCCAGCCGACCAGAAGCCGCGTATAGGCGCGGCGGCTCGCCTCGTCCGACAGGGCGTGATCGGCCCGGTCGATGACGCGGTAGGTGAGCGAGCGGGCCTTGGAAAAGGCCGCAGTATAGCTCGCGATCGTCTGATGCGGCACGAGATCGTCCTTCTCGGATTCGACGACCAGCACATTGCCGGTGAACGCCGCGCAGGCCGCCAGAGCCTTGTTGTCGGCCGGACCGTTGGCCTGCTGGCGATAGAGGGTGAGGTCCAGCCGGTCGAGAGCCCCCTTCGGAAAGCGCCAATGCCGGTCGCGATAGAGCGCCGGCACCCTGAGCGACAGCCATTTCGCCGGGCGCTGGCTCGTCAGGATGGCGCCGAGATAGGCGCCGTAGCTCGCGCCCACCACGGCGATGGCCGAACTGTCGACGAAAGGCCTGGTCGCGAGAAAGTCGTAGGCCGCGAGGACGTCCTTCAGGTTCTGCTCCGGGGTCGTTTCGCCGCGCAGCGCGATCGTCCCGGCGTGGCCACGCAGGTCGAATGTCAGGCAGACGCAGCCGAGCGCGGCGATCTCCTGCGCGCGGGCAAGGTCGTCCTCCTGGCTGCCGGTCCAGCCATGGATGAACAGGATGCCGGGCGAGGCGGTCTTCGGCAGCGCCAGGGTCCCGGCGAGTTCGCGCTGATCCACGGCGAGGCGCACCTCCTCATGATGCATGGTGACAGGCCTCCACCCACGCATATTTGGTCAGGTGCCCGACCTCGCCGTCCTCGTCCCGGTAGTAGACGAAGGCGTCGGCCGGGACCGGCGCGGCGGGACCGTAGACCTCGACGCAATGCGCCTCCACGGCCGCAAGATCGGGATCCTCCAGCAGCCGCTCCGCTGCGACGAGCTCGGCGCCGCTCGCTCCGCCCAGCCGCCAGGACTGTTCCAGCACGCAGGTCCGCAGCGCGCCCGCCGAGTCGAGGCCGACGACGATGTCGTAGTTCCGGCGCGAGGCGATGAAGCCCTGGAGATGCCGGTTGGCGGCGGCGTCGAACAGCCGCGCCTGCTTGAGCGCGCGATGCACGTGGTGGTCGTCGGTGAGCGACCACAGATGCTCGAAACCGCCGCGCGCGACCGTCAGGGACGAGCCGCCATAGACCATCCGGCCATGGTTGTCCTCGGTCTGCGACTGCGTGCCGAAATAGCTCGCGACCAGGCCGTGGAGCCGGATCCGGCCGACAGCGAAGGTCGTGGCGTCGTGGATCTCCTCTTCGACCACCACGCCATGGCGCTCCAGTTCCTCGTCGGATATGGAGGCCAGCGCCTCCGTGATGTCGCCATCGGCGTCGAGCAGCGACTGGCCGAGCCCGCCGGCGGCGCCGGCCGGCTTGAAGCGGGCGCGTCCCCTCGCAGCCACCAGTCTCGCGGCGTGCGCGAGATCTGCGCGGGCGAAGGCCGTATAGCCGAAGGCGACGCACGGCTTGACCTCTTCGGCGAAGCCGGCCGACCAGCCCTCCGGGCGCGCCGCGTCCGGCCCGACGAGCGGGTGGGCGATCGCCTTTGTCGCCATATGGGCGAACGGCACCACGCCGCCGAACAGGTCGTCCTCGCCGGCAATGCCGAGGCGTTGCGCGAGAGGCCGCCCGACGAGGGTCTCCTCCGGTACGTAATAGAGGCCGTCCATGTCCTCGAGCGCGTCGGCGCAGGAGGCCTCGAGGAAGGCCGCTTCCCGGGTCTGGGCGAGGCGCGCGGCAAGCGCGGCCCCGGACTGGCGGCGATGCCCGGCCGAGGCGCCCGCTCTGTCGCCCGCGCCAAGGAAGACGATTGTCGGCGCCGCCGCTGGTCGCCGCCGCGCTCGCGGGGGCGATCCGGCCGTGGCTGGGTCGCGGTTCATGGCATGGCACCCCGCTTCATTCCGTCTCAGGACGAACCGGCGGGCCCCATGGACGGTTCCGTGCAAGCCGGAACCCTGCCGTGCCGGCACGGGTTGTCCCCGGTGAGGCATGCGGCGGGCTTCGCGGCCGCATGCTCGGGAGATCGCCGATGCCGTCGCTCGAATCCTATCGCGCCCGGCGCGACTTCAGCCGGACGCCCGAGCCCAGAGGGCAAGGACGGCCGGCGCGAACCGGCGCGGCCGCGTCCTTCGTGATCCACAAACATGCGGCGCGGCGTCTGCACTACGACCTGCGCCTCGAACATCATGGCGTGCTCTGGAGCTGGGCGGTAACCAAGGGGCCGAGCCTCGATCCTTCGGACAAGCGCCTTGCCGTGCATGTCGAGGACCATCCGCTCGACTACCGGACTTTCGAAGGCGTGATTCCCGAGGGCGAATATGGTGCCGGCTCGGTCATTGTCTGGGACGAGGGCCGCTGGATCCCCGAAGGCGATCCTGAACAGGGCATGGCCGAGGGCCATCTCGCATTCACGCTCGAAGGGCACAAGCTCAAGGGCGCCTGGCACCTCGTCCGCATGAAGCCGCGCCGCGGCGAGACGCGCGACAACTGGCTCCTGATCAAGGCGGACGACGCGGCCGCGCGGCGCGCCGGGGATGTGCTCGAGGAGGAGCCCGCCTCTGTTAAGTCGGGCCGGATGGTCGAGCAGCCGCCGGCTCGCCGGCCCGCCGAGAACCACGGGCGGACGAACGGCGCGGCCGCGCTTCCGGATTTCGTCGCGCCCTGCCTCGCGACGCTTCGCGACCGGCCGGGCGCCGGTGACGGCTGGGTCCATGAGGTCAAATTCGACGGCTATCGTATCGAAGCCCGGATCGATCGCGGCAAGGTCGGCCTGCTGACCCGTACGGGGCTCGATTGGACCGGCCGGTTCGGCCGGACTCTCGAGGCCGCGCTGCAGGCGCTGCCCTGCGAGACCGCGCTGATCGACGGCGAAGTCGTCGCGCTCGATGAAGCCGGCATCTCGTCCTTCGCGGCCCTGCAGCGCGCGCTTTCGGAGCACCGCACCGACAAGCTCGTCTATTGTGCCTTCGATCTGCTGCATCTCGACGGCCGCGATCTGCGCGCCGATCCCCTGCTCGCCCGCAAGGAGCGGCTGGAGGATCTCCTGGGATCGTCCCCTGGAGGCAGCCTGCGCTACAGCGACCACGTCACCGAGTCCGGCGAGACCATGCTGGCTCATACCTGCCGCCTGGGACTGGAGGGCGTCGTGTCGAAACGGGCCGATGCGCCCTATCGCAGCGGCCGCGGGCTCGACTGGATCAAATCGAAATGCGCCTCGGAGCAGGAATTCGTCATTGCCGGCTACACGCCATCCGATGTTGCCGGCCGGCACCTGAAATCGCTGGCCGTCGGCTATTACGAAGACGGTCGCCTCCACTATGCCGGGCAGGTCGGAACCGGCTTCGACGCGGCGTCACGCGCCATGCTGCGGCACCGGCTCGACAAGCTCGGGCGCGCCGCGCCGCCGGTCAGCGCCGGCCGGCTTCCCCGCGCGATCGTCTGGGTCGAGCCGAAGCTGGTCGCCGAGATCGCGTTCCGGACATGGACCACGGACGGGCTGCTGCGGCAGGCCGCCTTCAAGGGCCTGCGCGAGGACAAGCCCGCGGCGACGGTGGTCGCGGAACGGCCACTGGCCCCGGCCAGGCGCGGCGCCGCTGGAAGGCCACGCCGGACATCGGGCAGAATGGCTCAACGTGCGGGCGCCAGGCCGGCCGGCGCTTCGGCACGATCAAGGGGGACGGTGATGCTGACCCATGCCGACAAGCTTCTGTGGCCCGACCCGCCGGTCAGCAAGCAGCGCCTGCTCGACCATTATCGAAACGTCTGGCCACAGATGCGTCCTCATCTCGTGCGGCGGCCGCTCAGTCTCCTGCGCGCGCCCGATGGGATCGGCCAGCAGACCTTCTTTCAGAAACACGCCTCGCGCGGCATGCATGATGCGGTGGCGGCCTTTCATGACCCGGAGGACGGTGAGGAGCTCATCTTCATCGACGATTTCGACGGCCTGACCGCGCTCGTCCAGCTCGGCACCGTCGAGATCCATGCCTGGCAGGCGACCATCGATGCCATCGAAACGCCGGACGAGATGGTGTTCGACCTCGACCCCGCGCCCGGCGTCGAGCCGGAACGGGTCCGCCAGGCGGCCCTGGCCTTGCGCGATCGCCTCGCCAGCCTGGGCCTCGACAGCTTCGCCAAGCTTTCCGGCGGCAAGGGCTTTCACGTCGTCGTGCCGCTTGTGCCGGCGGCGGACTGGGCGGCCGTCAAGAACTTCGCCAGCGATTTCGCCCACGGCCTCGCCGAGGCGGAGCCGAAGGCCTATACGGCAACGCTCGCGAAGAAGGCCCGCACCGGCCGCATCTTCATCGATTATCTGCGCAACGGGCGCGGTGCGACGGCGGTGCTGCCGTTCTCGCCGCGCGCAAGGCCGGGCGCCAGCCTTGCGGTTCCCGTGCCCTGGGGGGCGGTGGAAGCCGGCATCGCGCCCGCGGATTGCCGCATCGGCTCGCGCCTGCTGGACGAAATTTTGAAAGCCGAGCCCTGGATCGATTTCCGCAAGTCCGCGAAGCGCCTGCCCAAGCCTTGATGGTCAGGCCACGCGCCGCGGTCGCATCGGCTCCGGCCCGCCCGCCTCCTCACCCGCCATCCCGGCGCGGGCGGCCTCGTCGACATCCTCGTTGTCGATGACCGGCGCGTCCGGCTCGCGCGGCAGGGCCTCGCCGAGCTCGGGGTCGGCGGGCAACTGGCCGGCGGGCGCGATGTCGAACCGCCCGCGGCCCTTCGGCGTCGCCAGGCTGGGCTCGACCGGCACGAAGCCCTGATCCGTCAGCCAAAGCCGCAGGATGAGCTGGATCGCCTCCGCCTCGGTCAGGCGCGGGCGATAGTCGGCGAGAAAGGCGCGCAGGCCATCTTCGAGGTCCTGTGGCAGGTCGCAATGGGTCAGGTCGAGGATCATGAGGGAACCTCCTGTCGAAAGGCTGCCGGCCGGCAGGATCAGACCGCCCTTCGCGGTCAGGCTGCGACGATCTCCCGCGCCCGGCGCAGATCGGTGACGAAACGTTGATATTCGTCGTCGCGCGCGTCGCGGTCGGGAATGCGCAGGAGATAGGACGGGTGGATGGTGGCGAGCATCGCGATGCCTTCGCTGGTGGCCGCCAGCTTGCCGCGCGTCGATGCGATCGACTGGTGCCGGCCGGTCAGGCTGTGCAGGGCCGTCGCGCCCAAGGCCACCACCAGGCGCGGCCGAACGAGCGCGAGCTCGAGCGACAGCCACCACCGGCAGGCGCTGATCTCGCCGCCATTCGGCCGCTGGTGGATGCGGCGCTTGCCGCGCGGCGTGAATTTGAAGTGCTTGACCGCATTGGTGATGTAGACCGCCGCGCGGTCTATTCCGGCAACTGGCAGGGCCTCGGCGAACAGCAGCCCCGCTGGACCGACGAACGGACGCCCGACAAGATCCTCCTGGTGCCCCGGCTGCTCTCCGACGAAGGCGAGCGCTGCGCCCTCCGGCCCCTCGCCGAAGACGGTCTGGGTCGCCGGGCGCCAAAGCGGGCAGGCCCGGCACTGCAGCGCCGAGGCCCGCGCCTCGTCGAGCGAGGCGGCGAGCGGACGGCCCGCCGAGGCAGCGGCGAGATTGGCGATCGTTTGATGCATGGTTCGCCTCCCGGATGTCGCGCATCTCCGGGCCGCGGGAGGCGCGGCCCGGGTGCTTGCGTTCCGCGCTGGCCAACGCCGCCGCTAGGCGGCCGCGTTTGCATTGACGCGGCTCTCGGCGATCTTGGTCAGGCGCATGTCGGTCGCCTTCTCCTCGTCGAGATTGGCCTGCAGAAGACTGGCGCAATCGGGTCGGCCGAGCTCCTTGGCCCAGGCGACCAGCGTGCCGTAGCGGGTCATCTCATAGTGCTCGACCGCCTGCGCAGCGGCGATCAGCGCGGCATCCAGCACCTGCTTGTCGGCGACCTCGCTCGACACGTCGGCCGCTTCTTCGATGATGCCGTCGATGGCCGGGCAGTTGACGCCGCCCGACTCGACTCCATGCAGGCGGAACACCTCGTCCAGCCGCCGCACATGCCCTTCGGTCTCCTTGAGGTGCTCGGCAAAGCCGGCACGCAGCTTGGAGTCGGTGGCCTTCTCGATCATGCCAGGCAGAGCCTTGGTGATCTTGTTCTCGGCATAGTAGATGTCGCGAAGGGTATGGACGAACAGATCGTCCATGGTTTGGATATCCTTGGAAAACCAGCCCATGGTCCTGGCCTCTTTAGTTGTCGTTGAGAAGAGTTGCATCGGATAGGATGCTCTTCTGAAACGTGCAGGCCTCGGCGGGCGTTCCCCGGCGGCTCAGGTTTGATCGGAGCCGCTCGTCTTGCGGCGCTGGCTGCGCTTTTCGGGCGCGCCCGCCTTGCTGTGCGCGGTCGGCGCGACCGGGTCGCTCGCGGGGAATGTATCCTCGAGCGCATCATTGAGCTCGGCATCGGTTTCCCTGTCGTGCGACGCCTCCGGAAGCGGCGGCTGCTTGCGGCCGACCGCCCGCTCGAACTCGCGCGTTCCTTCGGCCTGATGTTCGGCCGCCTTCCGGTCGGCCCGCTTGTCCGCATCGATCATGCGCTCCTCCATGACGGGTGCAGGCGGGGCCCTGCCCGCGGGACGCCGCGAGCCCGGGCCCCGTGCACAGAGCCAAGCATGTTCGCCGCCGGAAAGTTCCGCACGCCGGCCGAAAATGGCCCCGCCGATCGCGATCGGGACGCTGCGGCCCATGCCTTCGCGACGGCAAAGGAACCTTGACGCTCGACGGTCCGTTGCTTTCACAAACGGCCTTCGAGGAGAGATCGGACATGGCACGAGATCATGTTTCGCCTCATGCGGCGCGCGCCGAGGCGACTGCCGGCGAGCAGCGTCGGATTCAGCAGCATGTCGATGAAAACGAGAGGCACGGGCCGGCTTCGAAGAAGGACGGCAAGGCGCGTCCTGCGCCCACCGGCGAGCGCGACTATCCAACGCCGCCCTTCCCGCCGCAGCACCTCGCAAAGCCCGGATCCGAGGCGGAGGTGCAGCCTCGGCCGCAATTCGATGCGCCCTTCTACAAGGGCTCGGAAAAGCTCCTCGGCAAGGTGGCGCTGATCACCGGCGGCGATTCCGGAATCGGCCGGGCGACGGCTGTCCTGTTCGCTCGCGAGGGTGCCGACATCGCCATCGTCTATCTCGACGAGCACGAGGACGCCGAGGCGACGCGTCGCGCCGTCGAGGCGGAAGGACGCCGCTGCATCCTGATCGTCGGCGACGTGGCTGAGGCGGCGTTCTGCGACCATGCGGTCAACGCCACCATCCAGCGCTTCGGCAAGCTCGACATCCTCGTCAACAACGCCGCGTTCCAGGAACATGCCGAGCGGCTGGAAGACCTCACCGAGGCGCATTTCGACCGGACCATGAAGACCAACCTCTATGGCTATTTCTTCATGGCCAAGGCCGCCGCGCCGCACCTGCCGGCCGGTGGCACGATCCTCAATACGGGTTCCGTGACCGCCATGCGCGGCAGCGCCGACCTCATCGACTATTCGACGACCAAAGGCGGCATCCACGCCTTCACACGCGCCTTGGCCGCCCAGCTGCTGCCGCGCGGCATCAGGGTCAACGCGGTCGCGCCCGGCCCGGTCTGGACGCCGCTCAATCCGGCCGACAAGCCGGCGGACCGCGTCTCGCGCTTCGGCGGCCAGACGCCGATGGGCCGGCCGGCGCAGCCGGAGGAGATCGCACCGGCCTTCGTGTTCCTGGCGGCGCCGAGCTGCTCGAGCTACATCACCGGCGAGATCCTGCCGGTGATCGGCGGCTATGGCGGATCCTAGGGCGCCGGCTGCGCGAGGCGACCCGTCATGGCTTCCGCGGACAAGTTCAAGCTCGCCCTCGATGACAGCCGCACGCTGATGCTCGGCGCGCAGGTTCTACTCGGCTTCCAGATGCAGCTGCCGTTCCAGCCCGGCTTCGGCCCGCTGTCTGAAGTCGAGCATGGCATCAGTCTCGCGGCGCTGGCGCTGATGGTCCTCGCCGTAGGCCTGCTGATCGCGCCGAGCGCCTTCCATCGGATGGCCGGCGGCGGAGCCTCGACGCGGGTCGAATATCTCATTGCGCAGGTGTCCTCGCTCACCATAGCGCCTTTCGGCCTGGCGCTGTCGCTGGACCTCGCGCTGGTTGCGAACAAGGTGGGCGGTGTGCGTCCGGCGGTCGTGGCGTGCGCGGCCGGCATCGTGATCACCCTGGGCGCCTGGCTGAGCCCCTGGTTGTTCAGCCGGGGGCATCCGGCTTCGACTGCGGAGGTTTCGATGGGCAAGGCAAATACGGCGCAGCGCATCGATTTCGCCCTCACCGAGGCGCGGGTCGTGCTGCCCGGCGTTCAGGCGCTGCTCGGCTTCCAGATGCTGATCGTCTTTACCGAAGCCTTCGCCCGGCTGCCGGAGGAGGTCCGGATCGTCCACGGCCTCGCGCTTGCTTTCATTGCGCTCGCCGCCGCCGTGCTGATGGCGCCGGCGGCGCTGCACCGCATCGTCTATCGCGGCGAGGACGCGCCCGACTTTCCGGAGATCGCCGGATATCTCCTGCTGGCCGCGACCGCGCTGCTCGCGGCCGGGCTCAGTCTCGATCTCTATGTCGTGGTATCCGCCATTACCGGCACCGCCGCACTGGCCATCGGCATGGCGCTGGCGTCCGGCGCGGTGCTGGTCCTTCTGTGGGGCGTGTGGCCGGCCTGCCTGCGGCTTCGGTCGGCGCGGCCGCCGGGCGCCGTGGCGCATGGCGACCGTCCGTAGATCCGCCCCTTCTTCGAGAAGACCGCACTGTGCGCCCGCCCATCGATCAAGGAGAGATCCTGCCATGTCCGCTTTCACCTTCGACACGCCCGGCGTTCATTTTGAAGACCAGGGCGATGCCTTCGTCATCAGGATCGAGACGCGCCAGATCGAGGACCCCGCCTTGCGCGCCGAGGTCATCCGCAGCATCACGACCTATATCGAGAATCAGCTGCGGGTCAGGTTCGACGTGGCACCGACGGCGCAGCCGAGAGATTCCCAGGCCTGAGGGCCTTCGGTCGGCGACGCGCGAACGCCCGTGGCTGCTGCCACGGGCGTTCCGCCTTGTGTAAAGCGCCGGCCTGGCGAGACCCGCTATCGGAAATCCGCCTGGTCGTAGCGGCCGGTCCAGCCTTCCTTGCGCCAGTCGGCCGCCCGCCTGTTGAGGGGATAGGCGTCGGCATCCAGGATGTTCTGGATCCGCCCATGGTTCTCCTCCGAGACACGGACGCTGACGACAGTGCCGCCGCGCCGCAGGCCTTCGGCATAGGCGTGCGCTTCCTCCTCGCCGACACCGGAACTGACCATGCTGCCGATGAGGCCGCCCGCGACGCCCGCCGCTCCGGCGGCGACGGCGGTCGAAGCAAGCCAGCCCGCCGCGACGACCGGGCCGAGCCCTGGAATGGCCAGCAGGCCTATGCCGGCAAGCAGCCCGGCGGCACCGCCGGCGGCCGCGCCGACGCCGGCGCCCGCGGCGGCCTCGTTCTCGGCGCGGGGGCCGTCGGGGCGATAGGTGTCATAACCCGTCCTGTCGGTCGTCGCGTCGTTCGACACGATGCTGATGTCTTGTTCCGGAACACCGGTCGCCTTGACGTTCTCGACCGCGGCTGCGGCGCTCGCATAGGTATCGTAGATGGCAGATGCGATGGCCATGAGATGTCCTCCGGCACGTGGAAACGGTGGGGCTGAATGTCACTCGGACGCGACGTTGCCGCGGAAGTCGACGCCGACGCCGACCTGCGCGGTCCCGCGCGAGGCACGGCCGCGCCAGATGCCGGCTTCGTCCTTGCGCAGATTGGTCACGTTGGTGAAGCCTGCCTGCTCCAGTCGCCGCCGAGCCTGATTCTCGGTGAAGCTGTTGGCGCCGGACTGCAGAGCGCCCGGAGCGACGATTTGCGGGGGCGAGCTGACGGACGGGGCCTCCGGGGCAACCTGCGCGAACGCACCTCCCCCGAGCCCTGTTGCCAGGGCCACGGCAAGACCGATTTTGCGAAGCATCGCTGTTCTCCTGATTGATCTAGGAGCAACGGCAGGTTTGGCCGCTTGTTCCGCCGGATCGGGGATTGCCGCCGCATGCCGCAGTGCGCCCCGCTGATGCCGAGAATTGCGCGCCCGGAGCGGAACACAATCGCCGCGCAAGGCGGAACGAGACGGTACGACGCTCGTTGGGCCCAGGTGGGGAAAGCCACGCGGCACGACCCCCACAGATCGCCCCCACAGAGCTCTCCCGCACGCGCCGCACACCCGGCCGCAGCGTCCTTCCAACGGATAGGGGCGAGGCACGACGACCGGCCGCCTCGGCGACCGGCGCGTCGACAGATCGGCGCTGCGCCGCCCGTCCTCAGGAGCGGCCCGCTGCGCCGCAGCCCGGAGCGCCTGCTGTCGGCCGTCGGGCAGAGAGGCGCGCGCACCGCACCCCAAGTTCGCGGGAAAGAGCAGCGGGTAAGGAGTCGGACATGCCTGAAATATTGCGCGACCTGGCGTCGCGCGGCGTCTATGCCGCTGAGGACCTCGCCGCTCTGCAATCCATCTATCTCGCCGTCTGCACGAGGCTCGATATCCGGCCGGACGATCCGGACGGGCGGCGGATCATCGCCAAGGCGGTTCTGTTCGCTTTCGACCGCGGGGCGCGCGACGTCGAGCGTTTGAAGAGCGCCGCGGTCGGCGCCAGCAGGACGCCGCTCCTCGAGCGGGACTGCCGGAACCGGCCACCGACACTGCCTGACGCTGCTGCCGACGACCGGAAGAAAAGAGTGGCCGGCTAATTCCGGGGATCGGGAACTCCCGGGGGCTTGGCCGATTATGGGTGATGCGGGGCTGGTAACCCCGCGATGCTGGCGGTCCCGCGGTGCGGGCTGGCGGAAGGGAACCTCCGCCGCCACGGCGCCGGACGGACCGACCGCACAAGGCGATCGGCATTGGTGCTCCCGCAGGACGTGCGTCGAATGCCGATTGCTTGCCCGCGAAGCGATCGCCAGCGCTCGGCCTGCCTTACGGCAGGCCGAGCTTTTTAGGCCCCGAACCTGCTCGGCAAGAGAGCCTGTCGGAAGGCCGAAAGTCTATGTCGATAATTATAAGCTGCAGGAACTCTCGCTTCATCTCCCGCTTACTTCAGAGTGGAACATCTCGTTCCCACACCACAACCACACCCTCACTGGCTCGAAACCCGACCGTACGCCTCACGCGATACGCCGGCGGTTGAGGAGATTCACATGGCCTCACGCAAGCCACCTCAAAACAAGGCCGAAACAGACAAGGGCAACAACGGCGCGAACGGCAAGCCGGCGCACCACCAGGACGACGCCTCGAGCGAAGGCGTGCTCGACGAACTCCAGCAGCAGGGCGGACGGATCCTGTCACTGCTGCAGACCTGGCAGCAGGCAAGCGCGCCGGCAGAACGCGCGGAGGCGGCGAAGTCTTTCGCCGAACTCTGGGTTCTGCGGCGAGAGTTCGATCGACAGGTGCTGTTTCCGTTCCTGCGCAAGCATGAGGTGCCGGGCACCGCCGAATGCCTGGTCCGCTCGGACCTGGCGGCCCTGCTCCTCGTCGACCCCTCGAACCGCTTCGACGAGCATCCGCGCTCGGAAGCGAAACTTCGTGTGCTGGCGGGCCTCGTCCGCGACGTCCTGGAGACGGTGGGCGATGCCCATCACGGCATGCTCGCCCGTGCCAAGGAGGCAGGCGCCGAATTCGCCGACCTCGCACCCGCGCTGCACGATCGCCGGCTGGCCGAATACTGGCACAGAGACCCCGGAATTCCAGCGCTCTACGCGCTGGAACTGAGCCTCCCGAAAGGAAGGCGGAAGCAGAAGGAGACGACAGCCATGCCTATGCATTCCAACTACCGTGAACGGGACGAACAGGGCCGCTTCGTCAGCGACGAGGACCGCTACGAACGCCGGCGCTATCGCGATGACGACGACGACGATCGCCGCATGTCGCGAGGCCGCGGGCAGAGCGGCTGGTATGGCGACCCGGAAGGGCATTCGCGCGCATCCCATCGCGGCTGGGAGCACCGTGACGACTACCGTCGCGGCCGCTCCGACGACGATGACGATCGCCGCTACAGCCGCAGCCGCTACGACGACGACGGTCGCGGCCGTGGCCATGGCGGCTGGTTCGGCGATCCGCGCGGCCATGCCGAAGCATCCCGCCGCGGCTGGGACGAGCGCGACGAACGCGGCTACGGGCGCCGTTACGAGGATGACGACGACCGCCGCTACAGCCGCAGCCGTTACGACGATGATGATCGCGGCCGCCGGCGCGGCGGCTGGTTCGGGGATCCCGAAGGCCATTCGCGCGCCTCGCGCCGGGGCTGGGAGGATCGCTGATCCACGATCCCGCAATGGCGAGGCCCGGTCTGCCGCAAGGCAGGCCGGGCCTTTGCCTTGCGGTCCCCATCGCTCCGGAACGCGAGGCATCTGGCCCAAAGAAAAGGCCCGCCTGTCCGGCGGGCCAGTTTGGGAGGAAACACCCCGTAGGGCGCCTTCGGCCGGAGGGGGACTACAGCCGAAGCTCTGGCACGACTCGCGGAAACAGCGCGGTCGCGGCGTCACGGCAGGAACTGCGGGGGCACGGTCGCCTGTTTCTGGAAATATTGGGCGACCACGACGGGCGTGTTCTCGGCGAGCCAGTTCTGCATCGCCAATTCCTCGTCGAGCGATACAGCGCAGAAACCGCGGACCTCACCATCGTTCGCGATGGCGGCCGCGGCGATCAGGATCCGGTAGGAGGTGATTTCCATCTGTTCGAAGGCGGATGCGGCGAGCAGCGCCTTGACCACTTCGTCGTCCGCCATCATGGCGGAGAGCCCCTGGCCCATGGCCGAGAACCAGCCGCCGGCATCCTTGACCGCAGAGGTCGACTGGCCGCGCCGCTCGAGGCAGTCCCTGAGACGCCTGGCCTGCCGCCGCGTATCCTCGACATGTGTGCCGATCCTGGCGCGCAGATCCGGATAGGCGGAAAGCCGGCCGACCATGCCGGAAAGCATCGTCTCGCCCTGGACCTCCATGGCATGGGCGTCCTGGAGCCAGGTGATGATGTGGTCTTCAAGGACGGACATCGCGCGACAGCCCTGTCTCGATTTGCTCAAGGCTTAACCGCGCCGCATCCGCTTCGTTCGCGCCGCGGCGGAATATTTGCGCCCGTTCCGGCCTGCGCCGCCCGTGCGGCGGCATCGTTTCGCCGGCAGCGCCTTCCCAGACAATCTCATCTCCGCGGAACAACGGCGAACAGGCCGACGTTCTTCGCTCGGAGGACCCGGGCCATGGCGCCACGCTCGTTCTGGAAGGGCTATCTGAAGCTGTCGCTGGTCACCTGCCCGGTCGCGATGATGCCTGCCACCAGCGAATACGAGAAGGTCCGCTTCCACACGCTCAATGCCAAGACCGGCAGCCGGGTCGTCAGCCGCTATGTCGATGCGGTCAGCGGTGAGCCGGTCGACGAGGACGACGAGGTGAAAGGTTATCCGCGCGGCGAGAACGACTTCGTCCTCCTCGAGGACGAGGAACTCGACGCGGTGGAGCTCGAGAGCACCCGCACCATCGATATCGAGATGTTCGTGCCCGCCGACAGCATCGACTGGGTCTGGTACGACACGCCGCATTTCCTGACGCCCGACGATCCGGTCGGGGAAGAGGCCTTTTCCGTCATCCGCGATGCCATGGAGACGACCGGCAAGGTCGGCATCGCGCGCCTCGTGCTCTACCGGCGCGAACGCGCGGTGATGATCGAGCCGCGCGGCCAGGGCATGGTGGTGTGGACGCTGCGCTACGGCGACGAGGTGCGCGACAGCCGCGACTCCTTCGGGGCGATCGGCGACGCGCCCGTGGATCCCGAACTGATGAAGCTGGTGCTGCGGCTGATTGACAAGCGGACGGAGCGTTGGAGTCCGGCCATGGTCGGCGATCCCGTTCAAGCAAGGCTCCTCGACATCATCGCGGCGAAGACCAAGGGCCGGAAGCGGGCCGCCCGGCCCAAGCCGAAGGCCGCCGAACCGCCGAGCAATGTCGTGAACATCATGGACGCGCTCAAAAGGAGCATTGCGTCCGACAGCAAGGCACGCCGCCGCTAGGGCCGGGACGGCGAGCGCGGCGCGTCAGCGCCGGCGCGTTTTCGGCAGGGGCGCGGCCATGGCGCGAAAGCCCTCCCACGGGTCCGCGTCGAGGGCAGCCAGTCGCGTCGGCATGTTCGCCACCGTGAAATAGGCCGGGCCGATGCCGGGTCCGAGCTCCTCCCAGGCGAGCGGCGCCGACACGGCGGCCCCGGGACGCGCGCGGGCCGAATAGGCGGCCACCGCGGTAGCCCCGCGCTGGTTCCGCAAATAGTCGATCAGAATCTTGCCGCGCCGCTTCGACTTGGTGATGGTCGAGACGTAGCGATCCGGGTCGTCGGCCGCCATGCCGTCGGCCAGCGCCTTGGTGAACTGCTTGACCTCGCTCCAGCCGGCCTTGGGCCGGAGCGGCGAGACGACATGCAAGCCCTTGCCGCCAGAGGTCTTGACGAAGGCCGCGAGCCCGACATCGGCGAGGCGCTGCCGGACCTCGCCGGCGGCCGCGATCACCGCCGGCCAGGCCACGCCGTCGCCCGGATCGAGGTCCATCACGATCATGTCGGGACGCTCCCAGTCGCCGACCATGGCGCCCCAGGGATGGATCTCCAGCACCGCCGACTGGACGAGGCCGATCAGGCCGTCGAGATCGGAAATGCTGATCAGAGCCTCCCCGGCCGCGTCGCCCGGGTCCCGGACCCCGACAATGTTCGGGTTGAGCCCCTTCCAGACATGTTTCTGGAAGAACCGCTCGCCCGTCACCCCGTTCGGGCATCGCAGCAGGGCGAGCGGCCGGCCGACGATGAAGGGCGCGATGTGGCGCCAGACCTCGGCATAATAGTCCGCAAGTCCCTCCTTGGTCACGCCGTCGTCCGGCCAATAGAGACGGTCCGGATGCGTCAGCTTCACCGTGCGGCGCTGCTCCGGCGCGGCCCGGCCCGATGGCGGCAGGTCGAGGGTCACTTCGTTGGCGGGCTTGTCGTCGCGCAGCCCGCGGAACGCGGCATGGCGCAGATGCCGGTCGGCGGTCCAGGCCCGGTACTCGATTTCCGCGACGAGCGCGGGCCGAACATATTTGGCCTGGCGCCGCTCCTCCGCCGTCAGCCGCCCGTCGAACGGGCTCGACGGCAGGCGTATGGCGTTCAGCTTGCGAAAGAGGTCCTCCGCCACCGCCCCCGTGAAGCCCGTGCCGACCCGCCCGACATGGCGAAGCCTGCCCTTGTCGTAGCCACCCAGCAGCAGCGAGCCGATCGCCTTGCGCGAAACCGTCGAAGGCACGAAGCCGCCGATGACGAACTCCTGCCGCGCCGAGCATTTCGACTTGATCCAGCTCCTGACGCGCCCGCTGCGATAAGGCGCATCGCGGAGCTTGGAGACGACGCCCTCCAGACTGAGCCGGCAGGCATGGCTCAGGACCAGAGCCCCGCTCTCCTCGAAATGCTCGCTGTATCGAATGACGTCGCCGCCCTCGGCGACGATGCGCGCGAGCAGCGCCTTGCGTTCGGCGAGCGGCACCCGCGTCAGGTCATAGCCATCGAGATGGAGCAGGTCGAAGGCGTAGAAGACGAACCGGTCCCGGCGCCCTTCGCTGAGATCGGCCTGCAGCGCGGAGAAATCGGATGCCCCCTTGTCGGTTTCGACCACCAGCTCGCCATCGACCATCGCCGCGCCGACCGGCAGCGCCCGCAGCGCGTCCACGATGTCCTTGCCGAACTTCTTCGCCCAGTCCAGGCCGCCGCGGGTCAGGAGTTTCACCCGGCCGGCTTCGATGCGGGCCTGCAGGCGATAGCCGTCGAACTTGATCTCGTGCAGCCAGCTCGGACCGGCAGGCGGCGCGGCCGCCGGCGTCGCGAGGGCCGGCGCGATGAAGCCG
>NZ_JAPSET010000068.1:0-24583 GCF_026847585.1 Phreatobacter sp. AB_2022a | reverse complement strand
CGACCGGTTCGGCCAGGTCCACTATGCCGACACCCAGACGGTCTACGGCCGCATCGGCGCGCGGCTTGCCCGCGACTTCGCCATCGAGGACGGGCGCCGGATCACCACCTGGGCGCGGGTCAACTACTGGCACACCTTCGGCGGCAACGGCCGGGCGACCTTCGCCAACCTCTCGGGCGGCTATCCGGTGGCGCTCGGGGCCGGGCTCGGCGGCAGCTGGATGCAGTTCGGCATCGGCGCCTCCGGCCAGATCACGCAAAGCGTCAGCCTCTTCGCCTCCGCCGACTACAACCTCACCGTCGCCCATGGCTCCGGCCAGTCCTACACCGGACGTGTCGGCCTCCAGGTGCGCTGGTGAACACCTAAAGGCCCCCTGGTGTTCACCAGCCATCGGCGCCGCAGCTGGTATGAGCTGCGGCGCCGTAAGTTCCCGGATCTCCCGATCGGCCGCTGGCATGCAATGTCGATGCGCCAATGATGAGTTTTTCAAATCAGTAGATTGAGCTCTTCATATTTGAAATCACACAATATCTCTGCCCTTTGACAGGCATTGTTCATGATGCCGGGCTCTCGCTCTACGATGAAATTTCCTTTTGCGCTGTATCGTCATATTCCGCCGCTCCGACGTCTTCTGGACGAACGCTCAGCACTGCGTCTGGAGAATGAAGCACTGATGTCGGAGCGAGAGGAGCTCCTGCGCGAGCTCGCAATCCGCAAGCAGCGCATCCCGGATGACGCCCCCAACCTCGTCTATGTCGATGATCCCGGGATGGGCGAGGAAGCCGAGCGGATGCTCGGCATCCTCAAGCCCATGAATGTGCGCGGCGCAGCACGCATTCGCGCCGGCGGCGAGAGTGACGGCGGTTATATCATGATCGATCAGGGACTGGACGATGCGATCATGTATTCGTTCGGCATCAACGGCAATGTCCGCTGGGATCTGGAAATGGCTCACCGCGGCTGCCAGATCTATCAGTACGATCACACAATCGATGCCCTCCCCGAAGAGCATCCCAATTTCCACTGGTTCAAGCAAGGTATTGCCGCCAGTCCCTCGGGCGATGGCATGATGACGTCCATCGACGAGATCCTGAAGATCCATGGCCATCAAGGGCGACGAGATATCGTTCTCAAGATGGACATTGAGGACAGTGAATGGGAGGTCTTTGAGGAAATTTCAGAAACTGATGTGAGCCATTTCTCGCAAATACTTGTCGAAATGCACAAGATGTTTACTCGTAACTACACGGACCCGGCCAATAGGGAGCATATGGAAAGGCGGCGTGCGGTTCTCGAGAAAATCGACAGAACACATCAATTGGTTCATTTGCATGCCAACAATTACGGATCTTTCGGTATCATTGGCGGCGTTGCGATGCCGGATGTCCTCGAGATGACCTATGTCCGCCGCACGGACCATATGCTCGATCCCTGCCATCTGTCGTTTCCGACGGATGTTGACCGGTCGAACAAGGGCGGGCGCGCCGACTTCTATTTCGGAACGATCGGCCGGTAGCGCCTCGCGGATCGCCACGGCTGACAATCCCTCGTTCGTTCCTGAATTTCTTGTTCCTACGACGTGGAAGCCTCCTGGATGCAGCCCCTCACGCGCGATTTGATCGAGGCCAGCGACAAGCGCTGGATCGATCTCTCCTACCTGCGGCTGCTGACCCGGCGCCCGAACCTCGTCGGGCGGAAAAAGCGCGCCGTCAAAACGATCGCCTTGTACTATTGGCGCATGCATGACGGTGGAACCGAGCGTGTCACCAGCCTGCTTGCGGCAATGTGGTCGTCGCTCGGCTATCGCGTCGTTCTGCTGACCGATGAATTGCCGAGCAAGAAAGACTATCCCTACGGCACGACGGTCGAGCGACGCATCCTGCCTCCCCATCGAGGCCGATACGCGCCGCGCGGCACTGCGCTCGCCCAGATCCTGTTGCGTGAGGGCGTCGATGTCTTCGTGACCAATCAGTGGTACGACATGTCGACGGTCTGGGACATGCTGATTGCCAAGAGCCTCGGCATTCCTGCCGTCATCGGCTGGCACAATGTATTCGATGCGGGCCTTTACGAAGGCGAGCATGTTGACGCCTTCCGCGCTCGCCTGCTGGCCTACCGTCACGCCGACCTCATCACTGTCTTGACGACGACCGATCAATATTGGTTCTCAAGCCAAGGCTTTTCGGCGCGCCTCGTGCCCAATCCCCTGACTTTTTCGCCCGACGACAGGCCGGTACGGAATTTGTCGTCCAAAACCGTCTTGTGGATGGGCCGGGTCGAACAGCACCAGAAGCGGGTTCTTGATGCCATTCGTGCTTTCGCGATCGTCGCTCAGGCTGTGCCCGAGGCGGTTCTGCTGGTGGTTGGCGACGGGCCCGACCGCAAACGCGCGGAAGCGCTTGCCGCGGCTCTGGGGATTTCGAAAAATGTCCAGTTTACCGGCTACGCCAGCGACGTCACGCCGCATCTCAACCGCGCCTCGCTCCATATCATGACCTCGGAGTTCGAGGGCGCGCCGATGGTGCTGAGCGAGGTGTGGGCGCACGGCATTCCCACCGTGATGTATGACCTGCCCTATCTGCAGTACCTGCAGAGCGGGAAGGGCTTTCGGGCAGTCGAGCAGGAAGACGTCGACGCACTCGCGAGCGAGATCGTCGAAGTGCTGACCCACGATTCGATGCGCCGGCGCTTGGGGGCAGAGGCCAAAGCGGTGAGCGACCAGTTCGCCAGCATCGATGTACCGGGACTTTGGCGCCGGATCTTCTCTGATCTCGAAACTGCCGATGACATGGGGCACGAGGTTACGTCCGAGCAGGCGATTTCGGTCGCGCCGATCGTAGCGCACCAACTGGTCCAGAAGCTCTATGCCGTCGACCGGCGCGTGTCTCGCTACCGTGTCCCGAAATGGGCAGAACCGCTGATCCGCGTCGGGCGTGGGGTCCGTCGTGCCCGCGGCGCATTGGTCACCGCGGCTTTCCTGCCCGCCCGCGTCGCTCGCAAGGCGCGGGACCTGAGGCCGGGTGCGCGTTTTGCGCCGCTGCGGATGGTGGATCTGTCGCAAGTCGGACTCGGCGACAACCTCATGCTTTGGACCGGCCTCTATGCACTGCTCGACAGCGGCTTGCCGGTCTGCGACGATCACTGCACCATTCATGTTCCGGGCGAACTTGCGGATCTGTGTCGGCACGTCTTCGGCCGTTTCGGCTGCCGTGTCGAAACCGGCAGGCCGGCACGGCCGGCAAGTCCGATCTTTTCCCCTTTGCCGCCTGAGACCGCCCAGGAGGCCTACAAGGCTTATATCGGCATCGACTGGCGGATGAATTGGGTCGAAGCTCTCGATCTGCAGAAGACCTTTCCACGATTGGGAGCGTCGCCGACGTTGAAGAGCCGCCTGCGGCTGCGCATTTCGGAATATGTGCTGTACGACCGCTCCGACTGGCGTGCCGCCAAACCGGAATATATCGGCTATCGCGTATGGCTGCCGCTGGCGCGCAAGCTTGGCGTCATGCCGGCAACCTTCCTCGGGCAGATGAAGCGTTCATTCGGCGCCATCCGGCAGTCGGTCTCGCAGTTCGTCGATCTGCATACGGCGGTGCCGACACCCGATGTCGCAGGCGAGACCGCGATATTTCCTTGCGGCAAATCATTCCAGTCGATGCCACCCGAAACCTGCTTGGCGCTGCAGTCGGCATCGGCTTCCAGGGCCGTTACATTCTATATTCAGAACGATGATCCGTGGCTGCCGCAATTCGTGGCGGCGGGTATCGCTCCCGTGCACCTCGATTCGATCGTGCAGATGATGAAGGTCATCAAGCATGCAGGGCATCTGGTGACGACCGACAGCTTCTCGTCGCATGTCGCCCAACTGCTGCGCGACGATTTTGTGTTGGTGCTGACGCGCGATCTCCGCGAGAACATCGTCCACCCGGCAGCCAATCCGCGCATCGTCGCGAACCATCCAGGATGCGCACCGTGCAACTATCACGGACGCTCCGATCTGAGCACTTGCCTTGCCGGCTATGCGCATTGCATTGCCTTCGACAGCCGCGACTTCGTTCGGGAGATCGCGCGCGCCACCGCAGCGTGAACTGCATGCTCAGTGCCGGCGAAGCGCGGTCCGATAAAGGCCGGTGACGACGTCGTGGCCGGAGCGGCGCGTCGCGATGTCCATGCGTTTGGCGCGGAAGGCATTGAGTTGCTTCGCCGCGAAAAATCGATCGGAGCATAGCCGCGCAATGACGTGTCGGGCGAAGCGAATGAATGCGACGGGCGAGACCGGTCCGCGCAAATCGTCAGGGACCAACTCGCCCTGCGCACCGACATTGGTGGCGACAGGGAGAACGCCGGCATCCCAGGCTTCATAGGCCACGAGCGTCAGGCCTTCGTTTGCCGAGGGCAACACGACGATATCGAGATCTGCCATCGTGCGGCTGGTGTCCTTCGTCCGGCCGGTGAAGGCGATCCGGTCGGCGACACCCAGGCGCCGCGCCAAGGCGATCGTCTTGTCGAGGAGCAAGCCATCTCCGACCACCGTGAATGTCAATTTGGGATCGTTCGGCTGCTCGCGCTTGATCAGACGCGCGGCAAGGTAGATGAACACGAAAGGCCGTTTCTGGAACGTCAGGCGCCCGACGAACCCGATCCGGTAGGTCGGCTTATGATGCGCGATTCCGAATGCATCGTCAGGCTTGTCGATGAAGGGCGGCGCAAGGAAACCGACATGGACGTTGCGCGTGCGTCCGAACCGGATCCGGTATGTTTCACGCAAGCTGTCGCTGATGACATGGTGATGATCCAGCAGATGGGTCATCCTGCCCGAGGCCGCGACGAAACAGTCGTCCGAGGCTTCGATGATATGGGTCGTATCGATGGTAACGGGCGCGTCCGGAAGCCGCCGCAATGCGCTGAGCACGCCATACATGCGGTGACTGTGATGGATGTGAATTGCGGCCACTCCCGCTCGTGCATGGAGCGCCAGGACCAGACGCTGGTAGAGAGCGGCGTCACAATGCAGGTCGGTTCGCAGGATCGCCATGCGCCTGCCGATCGCTTCCGAAAAATGATCATGCGAACTTGGCCGGTCGGGCAGCACAATGACCCGGAACCCGTCGTCGAGGGCCCATTTGACGCAGTCGAATGCAAAGCGCTCCGCGCCGCCCATTTCAAACCAGTTGACGGCAAAGACCAGCGCGGGATGCTGGCTGCCGGGCGCCGGGCGTGCAGCCGGCGACAGGGGCGCAGGGCCATGGTCTGCAGCGGCCGGCCGCCTCGCCTGTGTCCATACCTGCTGCAGACGCTCCGCCACGTGCCTGATCTGGCTGAACAGCAGGGGCGAGGTGTGGTAGGCAGCACGCGCAAGCCATGATCGCGGCGACCAGTGCGGCGATGTGGTGAAACCGGCCGCTGCGCTCACCGTGATGACTGCAGTCGAGGTCGGACATCCCTGGTGCAGGTGGCCCGACATGTCGCTTGGCGGCAGGTCTGGAAGGGGCGAGACCGGTCCGATATCGAGTTGCGCTGCTTCGATCAGACCGGGTGAAAGCCGGATCGGCCGCGGCCGACTGCCGTGATGCACATAAAGACGCAGCCGCTCCGCGGGATAGCACCAGCGCAGGATTTCGCGGCCTGCCAGCATCTGGAGGCGGCCGGCGATATCGCCTTCGACCGTCATGCTGCCGCGGTTCCTGTCATCACCAATTGTGCCCGGGGGCGGTGTCACTCCGCCGCAAGGCGGGAGAAGCGCGGAACGATGTCGCGCTCGAATGTCTTCAGAGCGGCGCCTATCGCCTGGTGCATGTCCAGATAGCGATATGTGCCGAGCCGGCCACCAAAAATCACGTCCGGCTCGTGCTCCGCCAGGCGCCGATAGTCCAGATACATCTGTTTGTCCCGCGCGGTATCGATCGGATAATAGGGCTCGTCCTTCAACGTGGCATATCGGGAATATTCACGGACAATGACCGTCTTCTCGGTTTGATAGTTGCGCTCGGGATGAAGATGCCGGAACTCGAGGATGCGGGTAAAGGGCACATCCTGGTCGGCATAGTTCATCACCGCGGTGCCCTGGAAATCGGCGATCGGCAATACTTCGCTCTCGAAATCAATGGTTCGCCAGCCGAGTTGCCCGAAGCACCAGTTGAAATAGCGGTCGATCGGGCCGGTGAATACGACCAGCGTTCCTGGGCGAATGCTTGACCGGACGTCAAAAAAGTCGATGCCAAGGCGGATGTCGATAAGAGGATGTTTGAGCATTCGCTGGAACAGGCATGCATATCCGTCGACGGGAAGGCCCTCGTGCGCATCGCTGAAATAGCGCGAATCAAAAGTGTATCGAACCGGCAGGCGACTGATGATCGACTCGGGAAGTTCGCGTGGGTCGGTTTGCCACTGCTTGGCGGTATAGCCGCGCACGAAGGCCTCATAGAGCGGGCGGCCGATCAGCGAGATCGCCTTCTCTTCCAGATTGCCCGCGGTCCCCTCTCCAGCCTCCGCAGCTTGGCTCCGAATGAGTTCGCGTGCCTCGCGCGGGCTGAACTGACGGCCGTAGAACTGGCAGATCGTCGCAAGGTTGATCGGTAGAGGATAGATCTGCCCGCGATGTGCCGTGAACACGCGGTGCACGTAGCTCGTGAAGCCGGAGAAGGTGTTGATATAGGACCACACGGCGGCGCTCGACGTGTGAAATAGATGCGCGCCGTATCGATGCACCTCGATGCCCGTCGCCGGATCAGGTTCGGAATAGGCGTTGCCGCCGATATGGCGCCGCCGATCGAGCACGGCGACACGGCGGCCAAGTCGATTGGCACATCGTTCGGCGATCGTCGCGCCGTAGAAGCCGGCGCCGACAACCACGACGTCAGGCGCATCCAACATCACGCAGCCCTGATGATGGCGGTGCCATACCGCAGCCAGAGCCGCCGCAGGCGTGCGCGTGCTGTCTGCCCTGAAACTCCGAAGTCCATCCGCCGTCAGATCCTTGCGCGAAGCGGCCCCGCGCATCGCGCCTTTTAATAATGGCCGTCCCACGAAAGATACACGCACCCTGGCACTGTGCGTCATTTGTAATTCTCATTTATGGATTGAGAAAATCTCGTTTGCGGCGAGCGATATCTCCGTGAATATCTCCAGAATGCTCAAGGGGTCGCGTGGCGAGGTTGGTTTTTAGGCTTCGACACGAAGGATTTTCGTTGTCCTTAGATTCCCGCAAGGCGACTTAATGTTGCAAAATTTAGATCATTACTTGGTCGTTGCGGAACGAGTAGAAGATGTTCGCGCCTTGCATGACGATGGCCGCACAGAGGCGTCGCGCCCGCACGGGCTGTCCGTCAGTGTTCGCAAGGATGCTCCGCTTCCGATGCGATCCGATGTCGCTGGCGGCTTTTGACCGAGAGCGGCCTGCAGAGATCGTCATCGCCGGGTGTGCCTGGATGGAGCAGTGCAAGGGGCGTGCGGCAGGGCCTTTGGTCCGCCGGCGCTGGCGGGCTTGAGCTTGTCCATTGTTGCTTCGATGTCGTTTCAACCGACACGCCGCGATTGGACTCGCGCCAAGCGAGACATTCTGGCCGGTCTCCAGCGGCATCAGCTCTGGATGCTGCTCGGGGTCAACGATATCCGGCTACGCTACAATCGCTCGAAATTCGGACAGTTCTGGATCACGCTGTCGATGGGTATCTTCATCGGCGGTCTGGGGCTCGTCTACAGCGCGCTGTTCAACCAGCCTATCCACGAATACATTCCTTATCTCGCGGTCAACATTACTATCTGGACGCTGCTCTCGACGACGGTCGGCGAAAGCACGTCCGTATTCGTTCAGGCCGCGGGTTACCTGCGGCAGGACTCGATCCCCAAGACCGTCTTTGTGATGCGGCTGCTGACGCGGAACGCCATCGTGTTCGCGCATAATCTTGTGATTATTCCAATTGCCTTCGTCGTCTTCGGCCACATGCCTGGCAGCGCACTTCTGTTGGTGCTGCCTGGACTGCTGATTGTCGCATTGACGCTGTTCTTCATCAGCCTGGCGCTCGGACTGCTGGCAACGCGTTTTCGCGACTTGCCGCAGATCATTCAGAACGTCCTGCAACTCCTTTTTTTCGTGACCCCCGTGATGTGGCGGCTCGATCAAATGGCAGTCGAGCGCCAGCACATCATCATGATGAACCCCTTCGCTGCCCTGTTGAGAATCGTCGCAGATCCGATCCGCGGCGTGACTCCGCCGGCATCGAGCTATGCCATTGCGCTCGGCTTCCTCGCGGTAGCCGGCCTTCTCGCCCTCTTCTTGTTCGCTCGCTTCCGCGCGCGGCTCGTCTACTGGCTTTGAGGTGGCCCGTGGCGTCCATTTCGTTGGATCGTGTTCATGTCGAAATACCGATCTACAATTCGGTCGGCCGCTCGCTGAAGACGGCGCTGTTTCGCCGCGTCGGTGGTTCGCTCTCGGCCAGCAATCGGGATATCATCACCGTCAAGGCTCTGCAGGCCATCACGCTGGAGCTGGAGCCGGGGGACCGGCTGGCCTTGATTGGCCATAACGGAGCCGGCAAATCGACACTGCTTCGTGTTCTGTCGGGAGCCTACGAGCCGACCGAAGGCGACGCTGTCATCGACGGTTCGGTCTCGTCACTTCTCGACATCACGATGGGCATGGACGGTGAACTGACGGGGGCTGAAAACATCCTGCTGCGCGGCGCGTTCCTCGGGATCAGCGCCAAGGAGATGCAGGAGCGCATCGACGACATCGCCACATTCTCCGAGCTTGGCCCCTATCTCGCGCTCCCGATGCGGACCTATTCGTCCGGCATGATGCTGCGGCTCGCCTTCGCGATCTGCACGGCCCGCGCGCCCGACATTCTGCTGTTCGATGAGCTGATCAGCGTCGGCGATGCCGCCTTCGCAAGCCGCGCGGAGGTGCGACTGGAGAGCCTGATCAGCGATAGCCGCATCCTTGTCCTGGCTTCGCACGATCCGTCGATCCTCGCGCGCTACTGCAACAAGGCCATCCTTCTTCAGAGCGGAGTGCTCGTCGCTGAAGGTTCCGTGTCGTCTGTCTGGGCAAGGTATCAGGCGCAATGACCGGACCTGTACCCGACAGCAGCGGCAGCGTCGCAATCGCGGTCCCGATGGATCCCCGGGCTGCGGAAGTGATCGCCGCGGTCGTCGTTACGATGAACCGGCCGGCGGAGCTGGGGCGACTGCTCGGCCGCCTCGTCGGTCAGACAAGACCTCTCTCCGCTATCATTGTCGTTGACAACGGATTGCTGGACGAGACGCGTGCGGTGCTGGCCGACTTTCCAGCCGCGGTCCACATTTCCAGCCGCCGGAACCTCGGAGGAGCCGGCGGTTTCGCGCTCGGCATTCTTCATGCGCTGGCGATTGGTGCAAGCGCCGTCTGGCTGATGGACGACGACGGCTATCCCGAGACCGACGACTGCTTGGCCCGACTCGCCGCGACGATGGCGGAGGGACACTACGCCATGGTATCGCCGCTTATCGTCGACATAGCAGATCCCGGCACGCTCTCCTTCTATCATTTCGCCAAAGGCCGCAGCATCCGGCGTCGGGATGAAGCCGTGGCCCTCGGGTCCTTCCCGCAATTCGCCCATCTGTTCAATGGCGCGCTGGTCTGCGCGGATACGTTCGAGCGCCATGGGCTGCCCCGCTACGAACTGTTCTTCCGGGGTGACGAGACCGATTTCCTGTTTCGCCTGAACCGTGGCGGAGCGAAGTTCGTGACCACCTGCGAGGTGGCGTTTCTGCACCCCTCGGGCGGGCCGGACACCGTGCCGATCATGCGGGGAAGGTTCCACGCGGTGATCCCGGCAAGTCCCTTCGCTCGGTACTATTTCCATCGAAATCGCGGCAACCTCTTGCGCGAGTTCGGCCTCGCCAAGGCGGCGCTCTTCGACCTCATTCGTTACGGCTGGGCATTTCTGATCACGCGGCGCGGCGATTGGGCCGGGTTTGCAAACTGGCTTGCCACGGTTCGGCTCGGATGGAAGCGGCAGTTCCTGCCGTTCGCGCCGAGGACCGACAAGTCGCGATAGGGCCGGACCATGGACACGGTGCAAGACCGGTCACGGGCCGCTTCCCTCCGGAGTGCGGGCGATCGGTTTCGAAACAGAATGATCTCCCAAATTCTGCCGCTGTGGAGCGAGCGCGGGTTTTTGGCGCGCGCGGAGCTGTTCTGCGAGCAGATGACCTTTCGCGGGAGACCCAAGCTCGACGTGCCCTACCGATCGATGGTGCAGGCGCGCCAGATCTTCGTATTCACCGACAGTGCCCGCTTGGGCCTTTTCCGAGGGGGCGAGGAGAAGGCTTTGCGCGCGCTCGATCGCTTCCTGACGTTCTATGCGGAGGATCGCGATCTTGCCAAAGGTCTGGCCTTTTCGATTGATCGATCAGGACGCGTCGTTTCGCCTGCACGCGATTCCTATACGCATGCTTTCGCTCTGTTCGCACTCGCATCGGCCTATCGGCTCGCGCCCGATGCGCGGATAGCGAGCCACGCCTTGGCGCTTCTGTCCTTCATCGACAACCATCTGTGGGACCCGGACAACGGCGGTCTCTTCGACTGCGCGTCCGGACCGTCCGCACTGAAGCTCCAGAATCCCCTCATGCACCTGTTGGAGGCTTGTCTGGCCGCGCATGAAGCGTGGCCGGGCGGGCCGTTCCTGACACGGGCCGGAACCATCGTGGACCTGTTCCGGGCAAAGCTTTTCCAGCCGGCCGAACGCCTGCTTTTCGAGCGCTATGCCGTGGATTGGTCGCCCCTTGCGGCCGGCAATTATTTCGAGCCAGGCCATCATTTCGAATGGATCTGGCTGCTCGACCGCTATGACCGGTCGGCCGGCAGCAATCATGACGACCTCGCGCAGGGATTGTGGATCACGGCCATGCGCGAGGGAGTCGCGAGCGACTTCTTCTGTTTCGACAAAGTCGGTGTCGGCAGCGAGATCTCGGAGCGGTCCGGCCGGACCTGGCCGCATACGGAGGCGGTGAGGGCAGCCTTGACCCGGCTTGCCCGCGGGCAAGGTGATGCCGCCGCTGCGCTGGCTGGTTTCCTTGCGACCATCAACCGCGCGTTTCTCGACCCGGCCTATCCGGGCGGCTGGATCGATCGCGTCGACGCCTCCCTGAACCCCGCATCGAACATGATGCCGGCCAGCACGCTCTATCATCTCTACGGCGCATTTCGGGATATCGAGATTGCCGAGGCGATGGCCGGCCCGAGGTCCAGAATACCCTTCATTCCTCAACATGTGGCCGCCTCATGATCGAAAGCCTCGAGAGGTTCGAACGGGCGAGGATCGCCGTCATCGGTGACGTCATGCTCGATGTCTACGTCGAAGGCAGCGTCGAGCGCATCTCGCCCGAGGCGCCGGTTCCGGTCATTCATCAGGTTGCCGAGCGGGCAGTTCCCGGCGGTGCAGCCAATGTCGCCGCCAATATCGCATCGCTCGGGGCGGCGGTGACGATCGTCGGGTTGATCGGACGGGATGCCGCCGCCGATATGCTGCGCGCCGCACTGGCAGCGCATGCCGGCATCGATCAGGCGCATCTTGTGGCATCCGAAATCCGTCATACGACGACCAAAACCCGCCTGATCGGCTACCATCAGCAGGTGGCGCGAATTGACCGCGAGGACCGCGACGCCATTTCGGAGCCTGTCGAGGCGACCCTGATCGATCGTGCAATGGAGGCCATCGCCGCCGCCGATCTGGTCGTATTGTCCGACTATGGCAAGGGTGTGCTGACCGACGCGGTGCTTCATGCGGCCATTGCCGAGGCACGGCGCCTGAACAAGCTGACCATTGTCGATCCAAAACGCCGCGACTTTTCCGTCTATCGCGGCGCAACCGTGATCACGCCGAATCGGGCCGAACTGGAACGGGCAACCGGCATGGCCTGCGAGGATGACGACCAAGTCCTCGCAGCCGCCGCAGCAGCTCAGTCTGCAACCGGCGCCGCTATTCTGGTGACCCGTTCGGAGCGCGGGTTGACATTGGTTCCGCGTGACGGCGAGGCCATTCATCTGCGAACGGTGGCCAGACAGGTCTTCGATGTTTCGGGAGCGGGTGACACCGTTGTCGCGGGATTGGCGACCGGCCTTGCTTCCGGCCTCCCTTTCGTCGAGGCGATGAAGATCGCCAATCTCGCCGCCGGCATCGTAGTCGCAAAGGCGGGAACGGCGACGGTTACGCGCGCCGAGTTGGTCGCAGGCCTGCAATTCGGCACAAGCGCTGCCGATATCGACGACGGCCGGCTGGTATCTTGGCCGGAGCTTTTGCGCCTGCGTGCGGCGTGGCGCGAAAATGGCCTGACGGTGGGATTCGCCAATGGCTGTTTCGACATCGTTCATCCCGGTCACGTCGCGTTGCTTCGGCAGGCCGCACGGCACTGCGACAAGCTCGTCGTAGCCTTGAACAGCGACACCTCGGTCCGGCGCCTGAAGGGGCCCACGCGGCCGGTGCAGACGGAACAGGCTCGCGCGCATGTCATCGGCTCGATCAAAGGCGTGGCCGCGGTGGTGACCTTTCCGCAGGACACGCCATACGAACTGATCAGCGCTCTGAAGCCCGATCTGCTCGTCAAGGGGTCCGATTACTCCGAAGACAGGGTGGTCGGAGCCGATCTCGTCAAGGCCAGTGGTGGAATCGTTCTCCTTGCGGAGCTGGTTGAAGGCCAGTCAACGACCGCCCTCCTTTCAAGAGCGAACGCCCCGCCGACAAGTGAGCCGCAGTGACCGGCCGGCAGGACGCGTGGCCGATGCTGCGGCTTGTCGTCATCGCGGCAGCCGGCAAAGCTCCAAGCAGCGGGTAACGCAGCGATCGAGGTCGTCGCCCGCGAAGAGATGGCCGGCGACACCAGCCGCGGCGGCGGCGTCGAGATCGGTTCGCCGGTCGCCGATCATGAACGCATCGTTCGGCGCCGTCGAAAAGTCGGCCAGTGCCCGAAGCAACATGCCAGGCCGCGGCTTGCGATCCTCATGATCGGTCTTGTAACGCCCGACGGTACCTTCTGGATGATAGGGGCAATAGTAGTAGGCGTCGATGCGTGCGCCCTGGCATAGCAGCGTCTCGGACATCCAAGCGTGCAGGGCCCGTACGTCGGCCTCTTCAAAAAAGCCCCGTGCCACCCCCGATTGATTGGTCACTACGGCCACGTGATAGCCGGCTTCATTCAGCCGCCTGACCGCCGCAAAGACGCCGGGGATCCACTCGATCTGATCCGGCCTGTGCGGATATCCGACATCCCGATTGAGCACGCCATCGCGATCGAGCAAGGCAAGACGAGGCCTCGGAGAGTTTTGCGGTTGGCCTATCGCAAATGGTCGTGAGGTATCGTTCATGGTCCGACGGTTGATTTCAGATTCCTTTGGCTGCGGCCGCGGTGGCGATCGCGAAGTGGCCCGCATGAATCTCCATGTTGGCGACGTGCCTTGCAAATGAGTAATGCGCGAACTCGACATCAGTGATCCCGCGCCCGAGCTCGCCGCTGTCGCCCCGATGCACCATGCGGGGCCGCTCGCGAAGTCGGTCTGCGGCATTCCGCCTGGCTGACGAACCGGCACCGAGGCAGGTTCCTGGTCTTCCGAGGGGGCGTCGCGGAGAAGTCCTGAAGGTCGTGAAAAATAAAACGAAATCAAGGCGATGAGCGGCGGTCATGGCGCTCATGAGAAGAATAAACTTTCCTCGCACCTGGCGCTTGCGCGATCCCTCTTTGCGGCAGTCGGCGGGTTGCACAATCCGGCGCGGCCGAGACCGGGGCGCAGGCACGGACGTTTCGCGGCGGTTTCTCGAAGAGCAATGCGACACCCGCGCGGCGAGGTCCCTGGTGCCGAGGGGGGTGTCGATGGGTCGTGCCGTAGCGCACGGCTCCCTGCGGCGGCGGGGAGTGACGGAGCGAGGCCGTCCGGAGGCGGCGCCGGGCGGCCTCCTCTTCGCGGCGCGGGCGCGCCCGCGGACTGAACGCAGCCGTTGGCGCCGGGACCGGCGCCATATCGAGCAGGACCGAAAGCGACGATCGACCATGAAAGCGCAGCCGGATGTCTGGATGATCCTGCTCACGGATCAATGCCGCGACCTCATTCACGAACTCACCGAGAACGGCCTCCCGGACGAGGTCGCGCGGGCCGATTTCGGCAAGCGGCTGCTGCCGCCGGATGTCGTCAGGCGCATCACCGCCTGGCTGGCCGTCCACGGCCAGCGGAACAGGCTGCTCGAGCGGGAGTTTCAGCGCCTCCACCAGGTGCCGTCGTTGCGGGCGGAAATCCTGGCCAAGGCGCACGAGCGGGCGAAGCGCGCCTTCGAACTGCGCAAGGCCGGCTTGACCTATGCCGCGATCGGCAAGGAATTGGGCCTCGGCACCGCCCATGCCGCCCAGTTGGCCAGCCGGGGGCGGCAATTGTCGATGAAGCCGCCCCGACCCAATGGCCGGCCCGGCTGAAAGGCCGGTGCGATGTGGAATTGCGCCGGGCATCGCCGATGAAAAGCATGGGCACAAAGCGAGGCGCTATCCGTCGAGGGAGCGCCTTGGGTCGCTAGCCCCGCGCGCGGCCTTCAAGGCCTTCGTCCACCAGGCGAGGTCGTCGAGCATACCTGTTGCGGCCTCGCCGAGATGTGGGTAGTCGGCAAAGCTTTTGCCTTGCTGCCAGAGGCCGAGAAACTCGACCATGCCGATATGGACGGCCTCGCGGATCGGTGCCATCTGAAGCTCGACCGCGACGAGGCGCAACTGCTCGATCGCCCGGGCGGCGCCGACGCCGCCATAACCGACGAAGGCGATCGGCTTGCGGGCAAATTCGTTATAGGCGTAGTCGAGTGCGTTCTTCAGGACCGCGCTCGGCCCGTGATTGTATTCCGGCGTCACCACGATCAGCCCGTCAAGCTCCTGGAGCAGCGCGCCCCATCTTTTCGCGGCTTCGTTGCTGACCGGCGCCCAGGCTGGCGATACCGGCTCGGCGAAGAGCGGCAGCAGATGATCGCGCAGGTCGACCAGCACGAAGGCGAGGTCGGTTCGGCGACCGGCGAGGTCGTGGATCCAGCGGGCCGGCTTTTCGCCGAACCGTCCTTCGCGGGTCGAGCCGATGACGATGCCGATACGAGGCAATGGGCCGCTCATGGGAACTCCTTCAATCATGTTGCGGGGCCTGGTCGCTTCCGGCGAGGTCAGCCGGTGAGCGCGCCGCGCGGGCGGGGCTTCGGCCGCCACGCGACGAAGACGAAAAAGGCGAAGAGGACCGCGGCAGGGGCGGGAGAGCCGCCGATCGGAGCGAGATGGGGCAGGATCGCGCGGGCCATTGTCGCGGCGAGCAGGAGGCCGCCGCGGACCCCGGCGCCCGGCACGCGGAGAAGCGCGGTGCCGGCCAGTTCGACGAGATCGGTGGGCGCCGGGCCGTTTCGGTGGCGCGGCCGGGGCGAGGGCCAGGGCGCGAAGGATGCGCAGGCCCCAGGTAAGACGTTCATCCGGGTCCTCGGCGTGCCGCCGGCGGCCTCCTGCGGCGCGCTGGCGCAGGCTTCGATCGCGCTCATCATCTGTCGGAATCCATGTCGGGGCGACAAGCCTTTCGGCTTGCCGCTGCAAGGTAGGCGCCCGGCGACTGCTTGATTAGAGATGTGCAATGGAATCTATTCGTCCACGTAGGTGAGCAATCGGGGGCGCCATGGAGGGCTTCGACGACATCGCCCTGTTCGTCCAGGTGGTGCGCCACGGCAGCTTCGCGGCGGCGGGCCGTCATCTCGGCATGCCGCCCAATACGGTCAGTCGCCGGATCCAGGATCTCGAGGCGCGGCTCGGCACCCGCCTCATGCAGCGCACGACCCGCAAGCTCAGCCTGACCAGCGCCGGCAGTTCATTTCATGCGCGCTGCGCCGCCGCCGTCGGCGATCTCGAACGGGCGAGCCGCGATCTCATCGAGGGCAGCGAGACCCCGAGCGGGCGCGTGCGGGTGGCGACCGTCGCCGACTTCTTCGATTTCTACCCGCTGACGCGCATCAGGGAGTTCCTGCAGGCGCATCCGAGGATCCAGCTCGAATTCGTCCTGGGCGACCGGATGGTCGACCTCCTGGCGGAGGGAATAGACGTTGCCTTCCGCGGCGGCTCGGCGGCTGCCACCGGCTATGCGGTGCATCTCGCCGATGTTCCCTCCGTCGCGCTGATGGCCAGCCCCGGCTATCTCGCCGAGCACGGCGCGCCGCGAACGCTCAAGGAACTGGCGGACCATGACTGCCTGGTGACGCCCGGGCAGGACGGGCGCTCGGTCTGGCATCTGCGCGACCGGCGCGGTCGTTCCGTCGATGTCGAGGTGACCGGGCGTTTCGCGGTCAATGCCGTGCGGGCTCTGCATCAGGCGACGGTTGCAGGTCTCGGCATCGCGCTTCTGCCCAGTTCCCCGACCATCAGCGCCGATCTCGCATCCGGGCGGCTCGTGCCGGTCCTGCCCGACTACCGGCGTGCCGAATCACGCTTTTATGCCGTCTATCCCAGCCACACCCTCATCCCGCCGGCGGTCGCCACGCTCGTGCGCTCCATGGCCGACTGGATGAAGCGCGAGCTGGCCGAGCCGCATGCCGAGCGTGTTGCCGGGCACTGATGGAACCGATGCCGGGTGAATGGAGCGAACCGGCCAGATCAGGCCGAGGCGCGCCGCGAGCGCTGCGGGCGCGTCCGCCAGATCACCAACAACGCCAGCACCAGAAACCCTGCCGGGGGAAACGGATTGCCGTCGATCAGGACCAGATGCGCGAGCGTCGCGGCGAGGCTGAGCGCGCCGACCAGCAGGCTACCGAGGAAGTGGCCGGCCGGCGTGATCAGCAGCAGGGCTGCGCCGATCTCGGCGAGCCCGGCGGCATAACGCAGCTCCTCGCCGAGCCCGATCGTCTGGAACAGCTGCACCATGGCGGCCATGCCGAGCAGCTTGGCGAGCCCGGTGGTCATGAAAATCAGCGAGAGCAGGATGCGTGCGCTCGACGTCGCATAGCGCAGGGCGAGGGCGGAGGTTGCGCTGGTTCGGCGCGGGATGGTCGATGCTTCGGCCGAGATGGTCATGACACGAGGCCTTGCGTTGCGGACCGAGCCTTAGGCTCGCTGGCATGCGAGATAGGATGCCGTCGACGATGCGATTAGATGTCGGGAGCGAAACGAACCCGTCCCAAATTCGAAACAATTTGAGCGATCCGGCTTTTATCGCGCGCCGGACGGCGCAAGCCGGCCATGCGGCGTCCTGTCCGTCGGCGTTCGCCGGCCGGCTGCCCCTGTCGCGCGGCCGTCGCGACACCCATCTACCGAAGGCTGCGACGACGGCCGAGGCGCCGTCCGATCGCCTGTCGACGCGATGGAGCCGAGGATGACGGAACAGTCCGGATATACGCCGCCGAAAGTATGGGTCTGGAACAAGGACAATGGCGGGGCCTTCGCCAGCATCAACCGGCCGATCGCAGGGGCGACCCACGACAAGGAGCTGCCGGTCGGCAAGCATCCGCTGCAGCTCTATTCCCTCGGCACGCCCAACGGCGTGAAGGTGACGATCCTTCTGGAGGAATTGCTGGAGCTCGGCCACCGGCAAGCCGAATATGATGCCTGGCTGATCCGCATCAGCGAAGGCCAGCAGTTCGGCTCCGGCTTCGTCGAGATCAATCCCAATTCCAAGATCCCGGCCCTGCTCGACCGCAGCGGCGAGCGGCCGATCCGGGTGTTCGAATCCGGCGCGATCATGGTCCATCTCGCCGAAAAGTTCGGCGCCTTTCTGCCCACCGAGCAGCCGGCGCGCGCCGAAACCCTGTCCTGGCTGTTCTGGCAGATGGGAGCGACCCCGTTCCTCGGCGGCGGCTTCGGCCATTTCTATGCCTATGCGCCGGTGAAGATCGAATATGCGATCGATCGCTATGCCATGGAAACCAAGCGCCAACTCGACGTGCTCGACCGGCGCCTGGCCGAGGTCGAATATGTCGCAGGCGCGGACTATACGATCGCGGACATGGCGATCTGGCCCTGGTATGGCGGCCTGGTGAAGGGCTGGAACTACGGGGCTGCCGAATTCCTCGCCGTTCACGAATACAGGAACGTGCTGCGCTGGGCCGACCAGATCCATGCGCGTCCGGCGGTGAAGCGCGGCCGCATGGTCAACCGTGTCTCCGGCGATCCCGCAAGCCAGCTCCATGAGCGCCACGACGCCGGCGATTTCGAGACGCGGACCCAGGACAAGCTCGCGGCGAAATAGCCTGCGGGCGGCCCGGTCCGCAGCGGGGGCGGGCCCATCCGATCATGCCCGGCCCATGGGCTTCCGCCTGTTATCGCCGGAGCCTGAGCGTCCTGACGACCGGATCGACCGGCAGGACGTCGAGGCGCTCGCCGGGAAAGACCCGCTGGAAGCGGTCGGCTTCCTCCGGCGTGCGGAAGCAATAGCGGATGAAAGGCAGGGTATGCGCGCCGTCGGCGCGGCGCGCGCCGCCGCGGCCGGCGAGCCAGGCGTCCATCCCTGCAGTGTCGGATGTGGCGGCCACGGCGACGCGCACCTGATGCGGCCACTCCCGGTCGACATGTCGCTCCGTCCTTTCGCGCCTGAGACGGGACATCATGGCCCCCGGCCGAAGACGAGGCGGCGCGGCGCCAGTGCGGCCGGCTGGTCTGGCCGGCGGTGCGGTGCGTCGAGATCGGGGAAATGGGCGAGGCATGCGCTCTCGCCCATTGTGCCGGCCTGCATGGCCCTGCGCTGGCCGCAGCCTTTCAGGAGGCGGTCGAGCACCTCGCTCATGGTCCGGTCGGCACCATAGGCCGAGGCGAGGCGGGCGAGCCGATGGCTGCGCTCCATGCGGCAGGCGGAGCATTTCAGCCGCACCTCGACGAAGGGATAGTCGGCAAGCTTCGCGACGAGCGTGGTCATGGCCGGCGCTCCGCGGCGAGAAAGCCGCGTTCATAGCCGTGAGACACCCGTTGGCTATAGCGCTCCGCGATCGTTGCAAGGTCTTCCAGCACGGCCCTCACGGCGGCGCGGCAATCGCCCGCATGGGCGTCCAGCACCGCATCGATATCGGCTTCGGTCACGGTCCGCCCGGGCTCGGCGGCGGGTTTCCGGCAGGGCGCGGGCACGGCCAAGGCAATCCTCGTTGGACAGGAGAATGTTCTCTTTATGTTCTCATTTCTGCGTCGGCGCAAGAGGCTTGTTCGTGCGCCGCGATTGTCAGCGCATCCGGTCCGGCGACTTGGTTTCGGGCCAGGGCCTGCCATGGGCGGGCGTGATTTCCGCTCTCGATATGCATGCTGAAGAATGCAGCTTTCGATTCGCCTTTATCGAATAGGGGAAATGTGCGGCGTGAACATTACACGTTGTTGCATCATGTAGCCGAGATCGGGCTGTCTGTATTGCTTTGTATCTGACGCGGATTGTCTGCGTTTTCGACTTGCGATCGGTTGCGGGCTGCCGGTGAGTCTGCGTTATTCGAAAAGGGGCGACTGCGAATCCAGGAGAGCTCGAGATGGATGACAAGATGGATGAAAAGACCCCGTCGCGGCGGAAGCTGCTGACCTTGGCGCTGGGCATCGTGACCGCCGTTGCAGTGGGAACCGCGACGACCGAGGCCGAGGCGCAGCAGCATCGCCATCGGCATCACCGTCCGCCGCGCCGCCGTCATATCCCGCACCGCCGGCGCCGCAACCACCACTGATCGCGGCTGCCCACGAGCCCGCTCCCGTTGGTCACGGGGGCGGGCTCTTTTCGGCGTGCCGGCACGTGTCGCGTGCAGGGGCCGCGGCGCTAGAGATTCTGGCCGCCGGACACCTCGATGCGCTGGCCGGTCATCCAGTGCAGGCCGCCGGACAGGAGCGCGGTGATGGCGTGGCCGATATCGTCGGGAAGGCCGACGCGGCCGAGCGCCGTGTTCGACGCGATCATCCGGTTGAGCTCGGCGCTGTCACGGACGGCACCGCCGCCGAAATCCGTTTCGATCGCGCCCGGGGCAATCGTGTTGACGGCGATGCGGCGGGCGCCGAGTTCGCGCGCGAGATAGCGCGTGAGAACCTCGACGCCGCCCTTCATGCTGGCATAGGCCGCGTAGCCTGACAGGGCGAAGCGGGCAAGCCCCGAGGAGACGTTGAGAATGCGCCCGCCATCGGCAATGACGGGCAGCAGCGCCTGGGTCAGGAAGAACACGCCCTTGAGATGCACTGCCACAAGACCGTCGAAATCCGCTTCGGTCGTCTCGGCGAAGGGCTTGTGCACACCGTGGCCGGCATTGTTGACGAGAATGTCGATCGTCTCGCGTGACCAGCTCTGCCGCAGCGCTTCGCGGAGCCGTGCCACAAAGACCGGGATGGCCTTGACGTCGGCGGCATCGAGTTGCAGCGCGACCGCCTTGCCGCCGGCGGCGGCGATGGCTGCGACCACATCCTGGGCTGCCGCCGCGTTGGTCTGGTAGGTCAGGATGATGCCGCAGCCCTGGCGTGCAAGATGAAGCGCTGCGCTGCGGCCGAGCCCGCGGCTGCCGCCGGTGATCAATGCGATGGTCATGGTGTCACCTCGTCGTCTGGACGGTCACCATCTGGCGCGCCGGCGGGCTCCTCGCCTGCCCGATCCTCCCGAAGACTTGCCCGATCCTCCGGAGCTCAAGAAAAACCGATGCCGGCCCGCTCCGCAGGTGTACAAGGCCTGCATGAGAGCGATCGATGCACGGCTGGTTGAAGGCTCCCGGATCGATCCCGATCTGGTCGCGCGCTGTCTGGCTATTGCCGCAGCTGCGAGGGCGGGGACCGAGCCGGTGCCGACCGAGCTCGACGGCATCGCCGTCGTGCGCAACTGGGCGCCGACGCCGATCCGGCCGACCGATCAGCGGCCGATGATCTGCCTGGTCCTCCAGGGTGCCAAGGAGATCATCCTGGCCGACCGCAGCGTCCGTTTCGCCGCGGGCGAGACCGCCATCGTCTCCCATGCGCTGGTGTCGTCGTCCCGCGTGATGAATGCGACGGCCACCGCGCCCTATGTCGCCGTGGCGTCGGCGCTCGATCTGGAGCTGCTGAGGTCGCTGCGCGAGGAGATCGGCGATGCGGGCATGGCCGGCGTACGCGCCGAGGCGGTCGCTTCCGGTGCCGCCGACCGGGACGTCGTCGACGCCATGGCCCGGCTCCTCGACCTGATCGGCAAGCCGCTCGAGCAGCGCGTGCTTTTGCCGCTGATCCGGCGTGAGCTGCATTTTCGCGTGCTGCTGTCGCGGCACGGTGCCATGCTGCGCGAGCTCATGCGCATCGACAGCCATGCGAGTCGCATCGCCACGGCGATCGCCCATATCCGCCGGCACTGGGACGCGGCCATTCGCACCGAGGAACTCGCCGGCATTGCCGGCATGAGCCTGTCGAGCTTTCACGAACACTTCCGGGCGATGACCTCGACCTCGCCCATCCAGTACCAGAAATCGCTGCGTCTCCTGGAAGCGCGCCGCCGCCTGATCGAAACCGGCGAACCGGTCTCGGCGGTGGCCTTTGCCGTCGGCTATGAAAGCCCCACGCAGTTCAGCCGCGACTATCGCCGCGCCTACGGCGCCTCGCCGCGCAGCGAGCGCCGGGCGGCCGGGCTGGCCGGCACGGCTGCGTAGCGGCTCAGCCAGGGTCGGCTGCGGCGGGCACGGCCGGCGGGCCTATGCCGACGAGGTCCATCACGATGGTGGTCGGCCGCCGCTCGGGCTGCCAGCCGGCGCAGCAGGCATCGATTGCCGCCCGTTCGGCCCGTGCCCATACGGCGTAGCGCGCGCTGGTCTCGGCAGCTTCCCGGCGGCTGCGCAGCCGGCTGCCGCGCTCCCAGAGGGCTGCGCGCGCCTCATCGCCCTCGCGCGGTGAGATGCCCGCCCTGTCGAATACGGCGCGCGCCGCCATCAGGCCGCGCTGGATCTCGTCGGGGGCAGCGCCGGCGATATCGAGCAGCAACAGATACACAAGCTCTTCCCTTTGAGGTTCTCAGGGCGCGCGGATGAGGCGCCCGGCCCCGGCGAGGGGCGGGCGGTTGTCATGGGTGAAGCGAATGTTCCTGTTATGTTCCATCGTGGAGAAAGGCGCAAGCCCATCCGGATCATTCCCGAGGGAAAGACGGGCTGGCTCCGCCGTTCTGCCGACGCGGCATCCGGGTCGGCAGGTTACTGGCCGGCGAGGCTATAGCGCTTGTGCGGCTTCGGCGGCATGCCGCGGACCAGCGCCTCCTCCGTCCGGGCACCGGTCGAGCTTTTCGGTGCGCTCTTGTCGCCGCCCTGGCGATCCCGGCCCCGGTTGCCCTGCTCGCGCCCGCCGCTGCGGTTCGGCTCGTCGCGTCCGGTTTCGGTCGGCGGTCCGCCCGTGTGGGGGGTTGCCCCGTCACGAGGGTTTTCGCCCCAGCCTCCGGGCTCCTTGGCATGCTCGCCGGGCTTGTGGGCAATAGGCGTCTCGTCGCGGTGGAGCGCGGCCTCGTCCTGAAGCGGCTCGCCCCAGCCACCGGATTCCTTGGCACGACCCATGATGGCCTCCTGTCTCTGACCGGAAACCATTGCGGCCCTTGGCCTGTTCCGCGGCCGCGGAAAAAATCAACCGGCCGCCAGCCGTTCGTGTCGGGGACGCGGCCCCGCGGGGACCACAGCCTATTCGAGGACGAGGCCGGCCTCGCGCACGAGCTTGCCGAAGCGCTCATATTCAGCGCGCGTCAGTGCCTCGAGCTCCGCGGCGCTCGAGGCGCGGGGGTTGAACCCGGCCTGGCTAAGCTTCGTCTTGACCTCGGCCTCCGAAAGCGCGGCGACGAAGGCCGAATTCAGCGCCGCGACGACCGGCGTCGGCAGGCCCGCGGGCCCGTAGACCGCAAACCAGGGCTCCACCGCATAGCCGGCGAGACCGGCTTCGGCGATGGTCGGCACCGCCGGCAGGCTCGGCGCGCGCGTGCTGCCGGCGACCGCGAGCGCCGTCAGCTTGCCGTCGGCAATATGCGGCAGCGATGCCGGCAGGTTGTCGAACATGACGCCGAGCTGGCCGCCCAGCATGTCGGCAATGGCGGGCGCGCTGCCGCGATAGGGGACATGGGTCAAGGTCGTGCCGGTCATCTGCGCGAACTGGACCGCAGCAAGATGCATGGAAGTGCCATTGCCCGCGGTTCCATAGGTCAGGCCCGGATTGGCCTTCGCATAGGCGATGAACTCGGCGACCGTCCGGACGGGAATGCGCGGGCCGACCGTCAGCACGATGGTCGAGGTGCCGAGCAGGCTGATGGCGGTGAAGTCCTTGCGTGGGTCGAACCGCATGTTGCGGTAGAGATGCGGGTTCAGCGCATTGGTCGAAATGGCACCGAAGCCGATCGTATGCCCGTCGGGGGCGGCCTTGGCGACGATATCCATGCCGATATTGCCGCCGGCGCCGCCGCGGTTCTCGATCACCAGCGACTGGCCGAGCCGAGCGCCCACCTTGTCGCCGACGACCCGCGCGACGAGGTCGGTGGTGCCGCCCGCCGCATAGGGCACGACGAACTGGATCGGCCGTGTCGGGAAGGCTTGTGCACGGGCGGCGCGGCCGGCGATCGGCGTGGCGGCAAGGCTGGCGGCGAAGGCACGGCGGGAGATCAGGCAAGGCACGGGCGCGGCTCCGGTCAACACCCCTTCCGGGGGCTCCGGAGTGTTCGCGATCCACGCGCGGAATGCAATTCGGATGGCCGCCCGTGGCTGCGGTCGCCGGGCGGCCTGGCCGACGGAAAACGTCAGGCCAGCCGCACCGCGCGGCTGGCGCGTTCGAGCAACGGCGTCTTGCTGGCAATGATGGCCGCTGCCTTCAGATCGTCCACCGTGCGGGCGCCGCGGTCATAGGCGAAGAGAACCGCCTTGGCGATGACGCCATGGGCGAACTGGTCATCGACGTCGATGTCCAGCATGCCGCAGACGCTCAGATAGACCCGTTCGAGCGCCGCGAGGTCCTCCGGCGCGTAGAAGCCGCCGCGGGCCAGATCTTTGATGGCTTCGGGCATGGCTCTTCCTTCCGTGGAATTGCGGGTCGGCGCGCGCTGACATCATGGATCCGATCGAGCAGGATCGGCTTCCGACCGGGAGGTCGCGGCTTCCGGAAGACGATCCGTCAAGGACCGGCGAGCATCGTTCGGCGCCGCGGTCGATATCGACCTGCGCGCTACGAGCCGACGATCGCATGTGAGGCGTATCAGCCGCCCAGCAAAATGCCGACTTTTCCGTATTTTTCCAGGATCTGGGCGTGTATCTGCGAATTTCGATCGTACCGAAATCGCCGCAGAGGCCGCTTGCCCAAAATAAATATGGCAAGGGATTATGCTCATGATGCACCTGAATGCGATTTTTATCAAGGAAATAATATCGCTCATGGCGAAATATTCATGGAACAGGTCGTCGAGAACGTTTTTGTCGAGGCAGATCGTCATTCATTGACAGTTCATCGGCGCTCGCCTTCAATTCTCCTGGGCGACGTGGCGCAAAGCGAGGCGCGACATGACGGAGAACTCACTCACCCGCCGGGGATGGCTGCTTGCGGCCTTGGCTGGAATGGCAGCCATGGCGACGACATCGGTGGATGCCGAAGCGCGCCCTGGCCGTGGCCGTGGCCGTGGGCAGGGCTGGGGTGTCGGCGGCGTGCC
>NZ_JAPSET010000067.1:0-24674 GCF_026847585.1 Phreatobacter sp. AB_2022a | reverse complement strand
GCGGTCAATGCCTTCGGCGCTGCCGTGGGCAGGCTGCCGCCCGCGGGGCCGGTCGGTTCCGGCGCGACTGGCGCTTCCGTTGCGGGCTTCAGCACCAGCGGCGCAATGGCGCCCTGGACGAACAGGGCCGGGCGCTGGCTGTTGCCGGTCGCCTGGGCGACATCGCGCGAGACCGCGAAGAAGATCTCCTCGAGCCGTCGATTCGGCTCGTTGAGATGGCGCACCAGCGCGCTGGCATAGGGGCTGTTGTCGCCCGAGCCGTCGTCGGCGACCTGGCCGGCTGCGGTGGAGAACACCACCAGCGTGCCGTCGGGCAGGTTCTGGATCGAGGCAAGGCCCTGCGTCAGGCCGCCGCCGGCATCGCGCACGGCGCTGTCGCGGCAAGCATCCAGCACGATGACATTGGCGAGCGAATGCGTGCGGCCGAGTTCCTCGACGAGATAGTCGACGACAATGGCGCCGCTCTTCAGGTAGCGCGTGTCGGGAATATGGGCATCGACCGGCACCAGATAGTTTGCGCCCTGGTGCTGGATGCCGTGGCCGGCGAAATAGAAGAAGCCCACGGCGTCGGGGCCGGCCTTTTCCAGCCGTTCGCCCAGCCGCACGATGGCGGTTTCGAGGATGGTCTTGCCGGCATCGATCAGAAGCTCGGTGTCGAAATCGAGCGTCTGAAGCGTCTTGGCGACAAGGCGCGCGTCGCGCGCCGGGTTCTCCAGGCGATCGGCGCGATAGGCGCCATTGCCGACAACCAGGGCCACCCGGCACGACGACGGCGCGGCCGGGGCTGTCCAACCTGAATCATCGTCGCCAAAAAAGCGGGGAGGCATGGCTCATGGATCGTGACGGCTCAAGGCCGGCAAGAATAAAGCGCCGGCCCCGTCAATTCCAGCCCTGCCGCCGCCGGCAGTGTCGCAGCGCGGGGCAGGCGCCGCCGCCGCGTGCATTCGCCGTGTCAGCGCTCGTTCAGCGTGTAGCGGCCGAGGCGGCAGATATTGATCTGGCGGCGCTCGATGATGTCGCCGTCGGAGAACTTGAACTTGAAGTCGTAGACGCAGTCGCGGCGGCCGTCGGAGAGGTTGACGTTGACGGCGCGGCCGGCGCCGAGCGTGTCGTCGCCGAGAATGTCGTTCTCCCAGCTGGAGACGCGGGAGGGCGACGCCCAGAAGGAATAGAGCTCGACGCCGGTATTGTTGATCAGCCGGAACGAGCAGACTTCGGCGCCGCGGTCGCAGGCGGACGCGGTGGCGGTGCCGGCGAGGACGGCGGCGGCGGCCATGGCGAGGCCGGCCACGGTGTTGCGGAGATGACGGGACTGCAGCATGGCGGGCTCCTCTTCGAAAGTCGGCAGCGATCAGCGCTGCGAGAGAAGCCTTAACCTGCCGCGGAAAGCAGGGGCATTGCGCCGGCTTGGCGCGGCTTGCGGGCGGTTTCGGCGGCTTTGGCCGAGCTGTCGGGCATGCCGGCGAGTTGCGGCCCCGCCACACGTTTCATCGAGCCGGGGAGGCAAGGAGAAAGGCGGTCACCAGGCGGCCAGTCTCTGTCGGGCACTGCTCGGGAAAGAAATGACCTCCCGGCACCGGCTGCCCTTCGACCTTGTCGGCCCAGCGCCGCCAGAGGCCCAAGGGGCCACCCGCATCATCGTACCATTCGGCCAGAGCGCCATGGTCGCTCCAGAGCACGAGAACCGGGCAGGCGATCCGGTGGCCGGCGGCAAGATCCGTCCTGTCGATCTCCCAGTCGATCGTGGCGGCCGCACGATAGTCGTCGCAGATCGCGTGAACGCGATCCGGATCGCGGAGGGCTTCGACATAGGCGGCGCGGATCCATCCGGGGAACGCGCGCGGGTCCGATCCCCACTGCGCCAGCGCATCGTCGACGACGGCTTCGGGCGCGGCCAGAATGAGGCGTTCCGGAAGCGGCGCCGGCTGGGACAGCAGCGAAAACGGCCAGAAGCCCAGTGCGAGGCGGGCATCTGCCCGTTCCCACACCGCGTGGGTCGGAACCACGTCCAGCACGGCGATGCGCGATATGCGCGCGGCGTGATCGAGAGCCGCGCGATAGGCGACGCGTGCGCCGCGATCGTGCCCGACGATCGCAAAATGGTCGTGACCGAGGGCCTGCATCGCCGCGACGACCGTCGCGGCCATCGCGCGCTTCGACATTGCGGCAGGGTCTGTGCCGTCGCCGGGTGGGCCGCTCCGCCCGTAGCCGGGCAGATCCGCGACCACCACAGTGGCGACGTCGGCCAGGGCCGGAGCGATCTTGTGCCACATCAGCCCGGTCTGCGGGAAGCCATGCAGGAGCAGGACGGCGGGCCCGGCGCCACCCTGGCGCACGAAGACCTGCCCCCGGCCGGTATCGACCGTTCGTGTCTCAAAGCCTGGAAAGGCGTCGTGGGCCCGCATGATCCGGCAGGAACGCGCAGGCGCGGGAAAAGGTCCGGGATCAGGGCGAAGCGGCCGGCCGGCGGTCGGCCGCTTGGCGAGCGGCAGCCCGTCAGCGCGGCCGCTTGGAGCCGACCAGTTCGTCCCAGCGCCGGAAGGCGACCACCATCTTTTCCGGGCGGAGCGGCAGCTCGATCGGATTGTTGGCGATCAGCGTGGCATATTCCGGCCGGCCGAACTCGGCGATCACCTCCTGGCTGCGCTGCGGCGCCATGGTGATCGGCACGTTGCGGACGGCGGGGCCCGGATAGAGATAGCCCTCGTCATAGGCATAGGCCTGGGCCTGTGGCGTCAGCACATGGGCCATCAGGTCGAGCACCACCGCCAGGCGGTCGTTCGGGATGCCCTTGGGCACGCACATGAAAAAGGCGTCCGAGACCCAGTGGAAGCCCTTGAGCGTGCCGATCATCGCCGATTTCGGCACGATGCCGAGCGCGCGCGGATTGATGTCCCAGCCCGTCGTGGTGATGATGATGTCGCGCGAGCCTTCGCCGAACTCCTTCATCGTGGTGCCGGTGCCGGCGGGATAATAGTCGATGTACTGGCCGATCTCCTGCAGATAGGCCCAGGTCTTGTCCCAGCCGCCGACCGGATCGTGCGGGTCCTTGTCGCCGAGGATGTAGGGCAGGCCCATCATGAAGGTGCGGCCCGGGCCGGAATTGGCGGGCCTTGCGTACATGAAGCGGCCGGGATTGGCCTTGGCCCAGGCGAGCAGCTCCTCGGCCGTGGTCGGCACCGTCTTCACGCGCTCCGGGGCATATTCGATCAGCGGGCCGGACGGATAATAGTTGACCACGACGCCATAGCCGTCGCCCTGGGCCTTGTGCAGGGCCAGCGCGGCCGGCTCGTAGTTCTCTTCGAGATCCGGGAATTTCTCGGCGAAATCCGGCAGGAGCTTCAGCCAGAGGTTCTGCTCGAGACCGGCGGCGAGGCCGTCGCTGCCGGTCAGCACCAGGTCGAGATCGGCCCGGCCGGCATTCTGCTGGGCCTTGATCTTGCTTGCGAGCTCGGGCGCCGGCGCCTTGACGAAGACGATGCGCGAGACGAGCTGGGGTTTCGCCTTGGCATAGTCCTCGAAGGCCTTCTGCATCAGCGCCAGGGCGCCGCCGACATCAATGACGCTGATCACCACGGGCGCGCGCGGCATGGCCGGCACGGCGGCGCCGGCGCCGGTCGCGCCCATGGCGGCCGTGGCGGTGAGGCCGGCGAGCACGGTGCGCCGGTCGATCGGGCCTGTCCCTGTCGTCATGCCTTTTCCCCCTCTGTCCGTTCGTTGCCGGGTGATGGATAGTCGCGCCTGAGCGGGCCGAGCGTCAGGCTGCGGACGTCAAGCGTGTCGGACCAGGTCACTTCGGCCTCGGGCAGGTCGATGCGCCGGGCCGCGAGCGCCGGCGCGATGACGGCGCGCGGCCGGTCGGACGCCATGGCGATGGCCTCGCCCGGCGTCGCGAGGCCCCAGGCGACGACATTGCGCAGGGCCTGGTCGAGCAGCAGAGAGGAGCCGGCGAGCAGGCCGCTGCCGGCGAGCCGCACGGTGCCGTCAACAGAGCGCTCGATCTCCGTGCCGCCCAGGCGATAGCGGCCGGGAGGGGCCGCGGCCGCGGCGACGGCATCGGTGACGAGGATCGTCCGCTCCATGCCCCTGGCACGCATCAGGACCTTGAGCGCTCCGGGATGGATATGGATGCCGTCGGCGATGAAGGTCGCCGCGAGTCGGTCTTCGGCGAGCTGGGCGAAGATCGGGTTGACCAGCTTGTGGGTGGTCTGCGGCATGCCGTTGCCGAGATGGGTCGACAGCGTCGCGCCGGCGGTCACGGCGGCCGCGACCTCCTCGAAGCCGGCGGCGGTATGGCCGAGTGCGACGATGCGACCGGCCGCGCTGAGCACGCGCGCGAGCGCCAGTGCGCCGGAGATTTCGGGTGCCAGCGTCACCATCAGGATCGGGCGCGAGAGCCCGGCCTCGATCCGGGCGATCAGCGCCGGGTCGGCCGCCGTCATGGCTTCCGGCGGATGGCAGCCGGAAAAGCCGGCGATCGGGCTGAGAAACGGGCCTTCCAGATGGTAGCCCGGGCACATGAGGGGGCCGAGCCGGCTGTCGCGCACGGCGGCGTCGAGCTGGCGGAACCGGGCCACCAGCTCGTCCGGATAGGCCGTGATGATCGTCGGCAGGCAGGTCGTCACGCCGGTCGCGAGCATCGCCTCCAGCGCATGGTCGAGGTCCCCGGGGCTGATGGTGCCGGAATTGAAATCGACGCCGGCGAAACCGTTGACCTGAAGATCGACCAGTCCGGCGGAGCGCATGGGCAGGGCCTCAGCGGGAGGAGAGGAGCGAGGCCGCCGGCGGATCGAGGAGCAGCACGGCCTGGTCGTGGCGCTGCAGGATCGACGCCGGCCAGGCCGGATCGATCGGGCCCTCGACGGCGGCGCGCACGGCCTCGGCCTTCCGCCGGTCCGGCACGGAGAGAACGATCAGCCGGCTTTTCATGATCTGCCGGATGCTCATCGAAATGGCCCGCGTCGGGACCGCCTCGAGGTTCGGGAACCAGCCTTCGCCGAGCTGCTGGCGTCGGCAGGCCTCGTCGAGCGCGACGACAATGAAGGGCTCCTCGGTATCGAAATCGGCTGGCGGGTCATTGAAGGCGAGGTGGCAGTTCTCGCCGATCCCGGCGAAGCAGACGTCGATGCGCCGGCCGGCGATCAGCCGGCCGAGCCGCTCCGCCTCGGCCTGCGGGTCGCCGGCGTCGCCCTCGACCGGCACGAAGGCGACCGCGCCGCCGAGCGGGGCGACGAAACGCTCGGCGAGATATTTGCGGAAGCTGGCGGGGTGGCTGACGGCCAAGCCGACATATTCGTCGAGATGAAAAGCCGTGACCTTCGACCAGTCGATGCCCTCGGCCTTGACGAGATGGGCGAGCGTGTCGAACTGGCTCGCACCGGTCGCAACGACGATCGTGGCCTCGCCATGGGCAGCCAGTGCGGCGCGGATGGCGGCCGCGCCCCGTTCGGCCGCGGCGGCGCCGATCGCGCGGGCATCGGCGAGATGGACGATCTCGATCATGTCGATTTTTGAACCTTGAATGCGAAAATCTGTTTCAAATTCCCACACCAAACTGTAGAATAGCTGCGGGAAAAGGCAATGTTTAATTTCGAACATTGCAGTTCGAAATTGAGCTCGATCTGTGTCGACGCTTGCCATCATCGCCGATCTCGACCTTGCCGGGGCCCATGCACGCGATTGCGCGCGCGCCTTCGCGCTGGTCGCCCGCGGCCAGGCTCATTCGCGCGCGGAACTCGGCGCGCAGCTCGGCCTGCGTTCGACCACCACCTCGCATGTGGTGGGCGATCTCCTGGCCCGGCGGCTGCTGGTGGAAGGTTTCGGCGAGAAGGCCGGGCGCGGCCGGCCGGCGCGGCTGCTCGTCGCCAATATCAGGCGCGTCGGTGCCACCGTGCTGCACATTGCGAGCCAGTCGCTCGGCGGCGCCCTGGTGGACCTTGCCGGTGACGTCATCGAGCAGCGCAGCGTGCCGGTCGCGCCGGGGGCGGATGCCGGGACCATGGCCGCCGCGATGGCGGCGCTGGCCGGGGAATTGCGCGCGGCCGCGCCACGCGGCATGGATCATGCCGGCACCGCCGTCTCGCTTTCCGGCCTCGCCGATCTCAGGCGCGGCCTGTGGCTGATGTCGTCGCGCTGGCCGCGCATGCGCGGCCTCGACGTCGCGGCGGCGCTCGACGGTGCCGGCCCTGTGTCGATCGCCCGCAATCTCGATGCGGAGCTCAGCGCGCGGGTCATGCAGGAGCCGGCGCTCCATGCCGGCGGCTCGCTGCTCCTGCACTGGGGCTGGGGCATCGGCCTCGCCTATGCGGTCGATGGCCGGTCCTTCGCGCCGGCCGACGGTTCCTTCGGCGAAATCGGCCATTGGCGTTTCGCCGGACTGTCCGGCCGGCGCTGCGGCTGCGGCAACACGGCGTGCCTGGAGACCGGCGCCGGCCTGTGGGCGCTGATGCCGCGCCTGCGCCGGGACTGGCCCGATCTCGCCGAGGATGAAGCGGTGCTGCAGGCGCAGCTGCCCGACTGCGACCTCCTGGCGCTGCCGGAGATCGATGCCGCGGCGCGGCTGGTCGCCCGCGCGCTCGGCAATGTCTGCCGGCTGTTCTTTCCAGCGCGGGTGACGGTGACCGGGCCGATGGTGGCCAATGCCCGGCTCTGGGCCCATTTCGATGCGCTGTTCCGCGCCGAAGGCGTGATGGACGGCCGGGCCATGCCCGTGCTGGTCGCCGACCGCGCGAGCCAGCGCTACGAGATCCGCGGCGCGGCGGAGCCGCTGCTCAGCCGCGCCGTGGAACGGGTGCTCGTCGCGCCGACCGCCTGACCTATGTCCGCTTCGAGCCGACCTCCTCGTCCCAGCGGCGGAAGGCGAGCACCATCTTGTCCGGCAGGAGCGGGGTCTCGACCGGCACTTCGGCGATCAGCTTGTCATATTCCGGCCGGCCGAATTCGCGGATCGCGGCCTGGCTCTCCGGCGGCGCCATCGACAGCGGCACGTCCTTGACCGCCGGTCCCGGATAGAAATAGCCCTCGTCATAGGTATAGGCCTGCTGGGCCGGGCTCAGCACCCATTTGATCAGCTCCAGCAGCACCGCCAGCTTGTCGTCGCCGATGCCCTTCGGCACGAACATGAACTGGGCATCCGACACCCAGCGGAAGTTCTGCAGCGTCTGGATGCGGGCGCTCTTCGGCACGATGCCGAGCACGCGCGGATTGATGTCCCAGCCGGTGGTCGAGACGATCATGTCGCGCGAGCCTTCGCCGAGCTCCTTCATCGTCGCCCCGGTGCCGCCGGGATAATATTCGATGTGGCGGCCGAGCTCCTTCAGATAGGCCCAGGTCTTGCTCCAGCCATTGACCGGATCCTTCGGGTCGCTGTCGCCGAGAATGTAGGGCAGGCCCATCAGGAAGGTGCGGCCGGGGCCGGAATTGGCGGGCCTTGCATACATGAACCGGTTCGGATTGGCCTTGGCCCAGGCGAGCAGCTCCTCGGCGGTGGTCGGCGGCGTGCGGACCTTTTCGGGCAGATATTCGAGCAGAGGCCCGGACGGGTAATAGACCATGCACATGCCGAAGCCCTGGCCGAGATTGTGATTGTCCAGGGCGCCCTTGAGATAGATGTCCTCGGGTTTCGGCAGGACCGAGGCATAGGTCGGCAGCAGCGGCACCCAGAGCTGCTGCTCGATGCCGGCGGAGAGCACGTCCATGCCGCCGAGCACCAGGTCGAGATCGACGCGCTTGGCATCCTGCATGGCCTTGATCTTGCCCGGCAGCTCGGGCGCCGGCGCCTTGGTGAAGGTCATGCGCGAGACGAGATTGGGTTTCGCCGCCCGGAAATTGTCGAGCGGCTTCTGCACGAGGGCGAGAGCGCCGCCGACGTCGATGACGTTGAGGGTGACGGGTGCGCGGGGCAGAGCCGGAGCCTGCGCCCGGGCGCCGGTCGCACCGAGCGCGGCGGCGCCGGCAAGGCCGCCGAGCACCAGCCGGCGGGACGGATGTGCGTCGTGATCTGCTATGGTCATGGGCGTTCCCTTCATCCCTGTTCCGAAATCCGGAGTCTTGTGTTTAGGGTCCCGGCCTCGCACCGTCCGGCGAACCTGTCTTGGCCATGCGACATGCGGCCGGCCACCGGGGCCGGCATCGAAGCGAGATGATGATGCCTGAAGAAAGAGCGGTGCCCGTCGATATCAAGGCCTGGATCGGCGCGACGTTCGTTCCGGCCTGGGCGGCGGCGGTGGCCGATCCGCAGACGCCCGGCTTCGTCGAATGGATGCGGCCGGACTTCACGCCGGTGCCGGGCGAGAAGCGCACCACCCTCGTCACCGCCCGGCTGATCCACGTCTTCAGCCATGCCCATTGCCTCGATCCGGCAGGGCCGGGCCTTGCCGCCGCGCGCCACGGCCTCGATTTCCTGCTGAACGCCTGTCGCGGCCCGGACGGCCGGTTCCGTCATGCGGTGACGGTCTCCGGCGCGGTGCTGGACGGACGTTCCGATCTCTATGACCTCGCCTTCGTCCTGTTCGGCCTCGGCTGGTATGCCCGGGCGTCTGGCGACCGGAGCGTGCTCGCCGTCGCCGATGCCGTCGCCGGCTTCATCGATGCCGAACTCGCCGATGCCGCAGGCGGTTTCGCCGAGGATACGCTCGGCACCTTGCCGCGCCGCCAGAACCCGCACATGCACCTGCTTGAGGCTTTCCTGCTGCTCGCCGAGGTGGCACAGGGCGGTGCCTGGGGGCGGCGCGCCGAAGCCATGGTCGCGCTGTTCCGCGCCCATCTGTTCGACGCGGAGACCGGTTCGATCGGTGAATTCTTCGATGTCCGCTGGCGGCCGGCGCCTGGTGCTGCCGGAACGCTGCGCGAGCCGGGCCATCATTTCGAATGGTGCTGGCTGCTGCATCAGCACGCGCGGCTGACCGGCGATGACACGGTGTTGGATCCCGCCGACCGGCTGTTCGATTTCGGCTGCGCCCATGGCCTCGAGCCCCATCATCCGCGCGGCGCGGCCCTCGACGAGGTCGACCGCGCGGGCCGCGTGGTGAGGCCGACCAAGCTGCTCTGGCCGCAGACCGAGTTGCTGAAGGCGGTGGTCGCCCGCCGCGAATCCGGCCGCGGCAAGCCCACCGATCCCACGCCCGTCGACGTGCTCGGCATCATCTTCGGCCACTATGTCGATGCCGCGACCGGCCGCTGGCTGAACCAGCTCGATGCGGCGGGAGAGCCGGTCACGGCCGACGCGCCGGTCAGGGTGCTCTATCACCTGATGTTCGCGCTCGCCGAATATGCGCGTGCGGGCGCCGGCGCCTGACCGGCGCCGATGCGCGGCGGTCTTGCTGCCGTCAGAGCGCGCCCAGGGCATAGAGAATGCCGCGCAGTTCGGCGAGGCCGCGCAGGCGGCCGATCGCGGGGTAGCCGGGGCTGACCTCTTTGGTGAGGTCGTCGAGCATGCGGTGGCCATGGTCGGGGCGGAACACGATGGTTTCGCCCGGAGGCCGCTTGCGGTCCTCCGCGACCAGCTCCCGCAGCACGGCGAGCATGTCGACGTCGCCTTCGAGATGCGCCGATTCGTGGAAGCTGCGGCCGTCGCCCTCGCGCTTCGTCGCGCGCAGATGGGCGAAGTGGATGCGGCCGGCGAAACGGCGGGCGATGGCGGGCAGGTCGTTGTCGGCGCGCACGCCGAGGCTGCCGGTGCAGTAGCACATGCCGTTGGCGGGCGAGGGCACGGCATCGAACAGGGCCGCATAGTCCGCCTCGGTCGAGGCGATGCGCGGCAGGCCGAACAGCGAGCGCGGCGGATCGTCGGGATGCAAGGTCAGCTTGACGCCGCGCGCTTCCGCCGCCGGCGTCACCGCCTCCAGGAAGCCGATCAGATGGGCGCGCAGGCGGGCCGCGTCGATGCCGGCATAGGCGGCGAGCCGCTCGCGGAAGGCGGGTATGGTGAGCGGCTCGGTGGTCGAGCCCGGCAGGGCGCTGGCGATATTGGTGGTGAGCGCGGCGATGTCGGCTTCGCTCATCGCCTCGTAGGTCGCCCGGGCGCGGATCCTGTCCTCCGCGGAATAGTCGCGCTCGGCGCCGTCGCGCTCCAGGATGTGCAGGTCGAAGGCGGCGAAGCGGTCCTGGTCGAAGCGCATGGCGGTCGCGCCGGTCGGCAGGACGTGGTCGAGGTCGGTGCGGGTCCAGTCGACGACCGGCATGAAATTGTAGCAGACGATCTTGATGCCGGCGCCGGCCACCGCTTCGAGACTGGCGATCCAGGCTTCGATCTCGGCGCGCGCCGCGGCGCCCTTGCGCTTCACCGCGTCGGGGATCGGAATGCTCTCGACCACCGACCAGGTCAGCGCCGAGCGGCCGGCGGGCGCGGCCTCGATCAGGTTGCGCCGGGCCTCCACCTCGGCCAGCGTCCAGGCGCGGCCGATCGGCACCTCGTGCAGGGACGAGACGACATCGGTCGCGCCGGCCTGCCTGACGGCGTCGAGCGGCACATTGGCGTGAGGGCCATACCATCTCCACCCCTGGCGCATCGTCTTGTCGTCTCCTGGTCTGTTCTATCGATGTCTTTCGCCCACGCCCCGCACCCCACGCCCCGCGTCCCGCGCGGGCGGAGCCGGTCAGGCGAAGCTGTCGGGGTAGGTGTCGCGCAGGGCGTCGATGTCGGGAATGACCGCGCTCAGATGCTTGTGCATGGCCGCCCGTGCGGCCGCGACATCGTGTGCGGCGATCGCGTCGCGGATCTGGCCGTGCTCGCCGAGCACGAAGGCGGTGCGGCCGAGGGCCGGCAGGGTCATGCGCCGGCAGCGGTCGATCTGGATCTTGGCGGGTTTCAGATAGGACCAGATGCCGGGGTGGCCGGCAATCGTCGCGATCGCCTCGTGGAAGGCCTCGTCCGCCTCGTGGAAGGCATTGAGGTCCTGGCGCTCGGAAAAGAAGGTCTGCCGCGCCAGGATCTCGTCGATCGCCGCGATGTCCTCGGCCGTCGCCCGCGCCGCTGCACGCGAGACGGTCGCATCCTCCAGGGCCTGGCGGATGATGACGGCCTCTGGAATGAGGCCGATCGGGATGCGGGCGACGAAGGTGCCGGATTGCGGGAAGATGTCGACGAGACCGTCCTCGACCAGCCGGATCAGCGCCTCGCGCACCGGCGTGCGGCTGACGCCGAAACGCTCGGTCAGCATCTTCTCGTTGAGCGCGGTGCCCGGCGTCAGCTGCATGGAGACGATGGCATGGTGCAGGTCGCGATAGATCGCCGCAGCGGTGGTGGTGCGCTTGATCGCGGCGCCGCGCTGCGGCCCGCCCGGGCTGCGCGGCGGCTGGCCGTCGGCCGTGGTTCCGCCGGTCCTGCCGGCGGATTTTTCAAACAGGCCCACGCGTGCTTGCTCCCGCCTTTGCTGTGTCTGCATACTAGTATATCTTTTCCGGAGCAGCGCCAAGCGGCAAGCGCGGCGCATTGCGCCGGAAGAGCCAGCCTGCCTGCCGGTCGATGCCCGGCGCCGGCGGTTCGGTGGCGATTGCCGCACCGGTCTCGGCGCGGCCGGGTTGCATTGATGATCTGGTAGATTAGTATATTAGTTCACGGCCCGAGCCGAAGTCGATACGGCGCCGCTCTTCTTCTCATCACGCGGACCGACAACAGGACTTTCCCTCAGATGCTGCTCGCCTCGTCGCCCTTCAAGGAAATCCGCCTGGACCGCGTGAGCCGTGCCTTCGGTGCCCTCAATGCGCTGCGCGACGTGTCGCTGACGATCGCGAAAGGCGAGTTCATCGCGCTGCTCGGCCCGTCGGGCTGCGGCAAGTCGACCGCGCTGAACTGCATTGCCGGGCTGCTCGCCACCACCGGCGGCGGCATCTATGTCGACGACCGGCGGATCGACCAGCTGAAGCCCGAGGATCGCGGCTTCGGCATGGTGTTCCAGAACTATGCGTTGTTCCCGCACATGACCGTCCGCCAGAATATCGGCTTCGGCCTGAAAATGCGGGGCATGGCCAGGCCCGAGATCGACAAGCGGGTGGCGGAGGCGCTCGCGCTGGTGCGCCTGGAGGCCCAGGGCCACAAGCTGCCCGGCCAGCTCTCCGGCGGTCAGCAGCAGCGCGTCGCGATCGCCCGCGCCATCGTCATCGAGCCGCCGCTGGTGCTGATGGACGAGCCTCTGTCCAACCTCGACGCCAAGCTGCGCCTGGAGATGCGGGCCGAGATCCGGCGCATCCACAACCAGCTCGGCGCCACCACCATCTATGTCACGCACGACCAGGACGAGGCGCTGTCGCTCGCCGACCGCATCGTGGTGCTGCGCGACGGCGCGATCCGCCAGGTCGGCATGCCGCACGAGCTCTACGAAAGCCCGGGCCATCTCGACGTCGCCGAGTTCATGGGCTTCCGCAACCGCCTGGCCGGCAAGATCACCGCGGTGGATGGCGGGCGCGCGAGCGTCGATGTCGGCGGCGCCTCCATCACCGGCCAGCTGCGCGAGGACCTCGGTGTCGGCGCCAGCGCCGTCATCGCGGTCCGGCCCGACGATGTCGCGGCTGGACCGGGCGGCGCCAATGCGATCGGCGCGAGGGTCGAGACCATCGAATATCGTGGCCGCGAATTCGTCGGCATGGCGCGCACCGCCGGCGATCTCGAAGTGATCTTCCACGGACCGAAGCGCGCCGAGATCGGCAGCGCGGTCCAGCTGACGGTCGATCCCGACCGCGCGCTCATCTTCGCTGCGTGAGGCCGGCCATGGCACCATCCGTTCCCGCCGACCGGCCGGGCCTGCGCCAGCGACTGGCGCTGCGCGGCTTCGACGGCACGACGCTTCTGATCCTGCCGGCGGTCATCTTCGTCCTGGCGATCTTCGTCTATCCGTTCCTCTATGGCCTGGTGCTGTCCTTCACGCCGAAGGAGGGCGGCGTCTTCGCCAATTACAGCAAGTTCTTCGCCGACCCGTTCCTCTACGATACGATCTGGACGACCCTCCGGCTCGCCCTGCCGGTGACGATCATCTCGATCCTCCTCGCCATTCCGATCGCCTTCCGCGTCCGCCTGATGCGCCACCAGCGCCTGCTCACCACCATCCTGGTGCTGCCGGTGACGCTCGGCACCGTGCTGGTCGCCGAGGGCCTGCTCAACTATCTCGGGCCGCAGGGCTGGTTCAGCCGGACGCTGATGCTGATCGGCGCCATCGACCGGCCGGTGAAGCTGACCAACAATTACTGGGGCGTGTTCGCCTCGCTGATCATCACCGGCTTTCCCTTCACCTTCCTGCTGACGCTCTCCTACGTGACGGGCATCGATCCGGCGCTGGAGCAGGCCGCCGCGACCCACGGCGCGCGCGCCTGGCAGCGCTTCCGGCACGTCATGCTGCCGCTGCTGGTGCCGGGCCTTGCCATCGCCTTCTGCCTGTCCTTCGTCCAGGCCTTCGCCGTGTTCCCCTCGGCCGTGCTGCTCGGCGCGCCGGCGGGCCCGACACGGGTCATCTCGATCGCCGCCTACCAGGCCGCCTTCGAGCAGTACGACTATTCCATGGCCGCGGCGATCGCGATGATCATGGCGGCGGTGCAGCTCGCCATCGTCGTGGCCGTGCTCGCCTTGCGCAGCCTGTTCTATCGGGGCGCCACCGCCGGCGGAAAGGGCTGAACACCATGATCCGCGACACCTCCGTCGGCGCCAGGCTGTGGATCACCGCCATCTGGGTGATCGTCGGCTTCTTCGTCGTCAACCTGATCGCCGTGATCGCGACCGTCGTGCTGTCGTCCTTCGGCACGCGCTGGCTCGGCACCTGGCTGCCGGCGGCCTTCACCACCCGCTGGTATTTCGCCGCCTGGGCCGAGTTCCAGCTGCACGACGTGCTGATCGTCACGTTCCAGATCACCTTCACGGTCGTCGCCATTTCCGGGCTCGTCGGCGTGCCCGCGGCCTATGCGCTCGCCCGGCGCGATTTTCCGGGCAAGAAGGCCGTGATGCTGCTGTTCCTCCTGCCGTTGCTGGTGCCGCCGATCACCTTCGGCATTCCGCTCGCCACCGTGCTCTACCAGGCCGGCGTCGGCGGCACGTTCTGGGGCGTTGTGCTCGCCAATCTCGTGCCGACCATTCCCTTCGTCATCCTGGTCATGATCCCGTTCATCGAACAGATCGACCCGAAGGTGGAGGCGGCCGCGCGCGTCTTCGGCGCCGACACGTTCCGCCTGTTCGTGCACGTGCTGATCCCGATGCTGCTGCCCGGCGTGCTCGCCGCTCTGCTGCTCGTCCTGGTGCGCACCATCGCCATGTTCGAGCTGACCTTCCTGACCTCGGGCCCGACCAGCCAGACGCTGGTGGTCGCGCTCTACTATTCGGTCTTCGCCTCGGGCGTGCGCGCGGTCCAGTCGATCGACGCCATGGCGGTGGTCTACATGATCTCCACCCTCGTCTGGCTCCTGATCGCGCTGCGCTTCGTCAATCCGACGCAGATCGTGGCGCGGGCGAAGCAGCAGCAGAGCCATTGAGTCCGATGGCTGCGGCGAGGCGGCAAAGCCGCGCCCGCTGCAGGTCCGGCGGCATCCGCTCCCGCCGTCAGGCGCCGGCGAGGCCCAGTTCTGCCTTCACCTTTTTCGGCAGCGACCGCGCCACCATGGCATAGGCATGGCGCACATAGTCGGCCAGGGCATCGTCGGGCAGGCCCGGCTCGCCGTGCTGCTGGAGCCATGTCAGCCCGCGCGAGGCCATGTAGGGCGCCGGCCGCAGGCCCGGCTCGTCCTTCAGGAGGCGATAGGTCATCTCGCTGGCCTTGAAGGTGACGCCGGCGGTCGCCCCGCCGGGCGTCGCCCAGGCGAACACCTTGCCGCCGACCTTCCAGACATGCGAGCCGCGCCATTGCACCACGCAGGTCGTGTGCGGCAGGGACTGGCACAATCGGTTGAATTCCTCGCAGGTCATGGTCGCGATACCGGATCTTGCGGGCAGGGAGGCGAGTGCCTGGGATCGGAAGGGACGGTCGCCCGCTCCCCGATCGCGGGCGCCGTCAGGTCACGTCGGGTTCCGCGGCCAAGCTGCAGATCGCCCGCGCCACGTCGAAGGACTTCTCGAAGGCCGGCACGGGCAGGAACTCGAAACGCGAGTGGAAATTGTAGGCGCCGGTGAAGAAATTCGGCGTCGGCAGGCCGCGCGCGGACAGCGCCGCGCCGTCGGTGCCGCCGCGCATCGGGATCTGTTTCGGCGCGATCTGCAGCCGTTCCAGCGCCTTGAACAGCAGCGCGACGGAGCGGCGGTCGCTGCCGAGGCTGTCGCTGATATTGCCGTAGGTGTCGCTGATCCGGCAGTCGACGCGGCCGGTCGGATAGCGCGCCGCGATCGTCTCGGCGGCGGCCGCAAGCTGGCGCTTGCGCGCCTCGAACCGGGCCCGATCGAAATCGCGGATCATCACCTTCAGCCGGGCTTCTCCGGCATGGGCGGTCATGTCGTTGAACCAGAAATAGCCTTCGCGGCCTTCTGTGCGCTCGGGCGTCTCGGTCCGGTCGAACAGGCCGACGAAATCGAAGGCCATCAGCAGCGGATTGACGAGCACGCCCTTGGCCGACATCGGATGGGCGGCGACGCCGGTGAAGACGATCTCGCCGCCGGCCGCGTTGAAGTTCTCGATCACGACTTCGCCCAGTTCGCAGCAGTCGATCGTATAGGCGAAGTCGCAGTCGAACCGGCCGAGATCCAGGGCTTTCGCGCCGCGCAAGCCGATCTCCTCGTCGGGCACGAAGGCGACCAGGATATCGCCATGCGGCGTATCGGGGCCGAGCCTTGCGAGCAGCGTCATGATCACCGCGATGGCGGCCTTGTTGTCGGCACCGAGCACGCTGGTGCCGTCGGTCACGATGACGTCGGCGCCGGACCAGGGCCGGATTTCCGGATGTTCGGCGACGCGCAGCCAGATGTCGGCCGCCGGGTTGAGACAGAGATCATCGCCCTCAAAGGGCAGGATCTGGGGATGGATGACCGGCGACAGGCCGACATCGACCGTGTCGAGATGGGCGATGAAGCCGATGCGCGGCGCACCCGGCCGGTTGCCGGGTTTCAGCGCGGTGACGGTCGCATGGTCGTCGATGACGACATTGTCGAGGCCGAGGCCCTCGAGTTCCGCAGCGAGCAGCGCCGCCAGCCGCTGCTGGCCCGGCGTGCTCGGCAGCGTCTCGGCCTTGGCGTTGCTCTGGCTTTCGATCGCCACATAGCGGAAGAACCGCTCGATCAGCTCGTCGCGAATGGTCATGCGTCCCGGCCTGCCTTCATCGGTCCTGCCACCGACGCGCAGGGCCCTTTCAGACGGGCTGGCTGCAGGTCGGATCGGCGCGGATGATATCCGCGATCAGCCGCTGCGTCGCCAGGGCTTCTTCTCCCGTCACGACGGGATCGCGGTTCTCGGCCAGCGCATCGAGGAAATCGGCGATGAGCGCGCGATGGGCATCATGCGGGAAGTCCATGATATTGGCCCCGCCGCCGGAATTGCCCTCGGGCGCCATGGTCTCGCTGCGGCCGTCGACATAGCCGACGTCGAGCCCGCCGCCCGACAAGGTGGCGGTGCCCGCCGAGCCGATGACCTGCATGGCCTCCGGCCCGCCCGGATAGGCCGAGGTGGTGGCGACGAGCGAGGCGGGCGCGCCGCCGCCGAGCGTCAGGAGCGCGCTGACATGGTCCTCGGCTTCCATCCGGTGCAGGCGCGTCCTGCGCACCTGGGCGGCGACGACCTTCTCGACCCCGACGAGCGAGCGGAACAGGTCGAGCGCATGGATCGCCTGCGACATCAGCACGCCGCCGCCGTCGCGGGCGAAGGTGCCGCGCCCCTCGGCGTCGTAATAGCTCTGCGGCCGCCACCAGGGCACGGTGAGGGAGGCCGCCTCGATCGTGCCGAGCGCGCCGGCCTTCAGGATGTCGCGCAACCTGAGGCTGGCCGGCCGGAAGCGGTGCTGCAGCACGACGCCGAGCCGGCGCCCGGCCTTGCGGCCGCTCGCAACGATCGCCTCGGCGCGCGCCAGCGTCGTCTCCAGCGGCTTTTCGAGCAGGACATGCTTGCCCGCGGCAAAACAGGCCTCCGCCACCGAGCCATGGGCATTGGCCGGCGTCAGGACCAGCACGGCCTGCACCGTAGGATCGGCGATCGCCGCCGCCATGTCGGTGGTCACGGGAAAGGGGAAGTCGCGGCCGAAGGCCTGCGCGCGGGCCGCGCTGCGGCTCACCGCCCAGCGCACGTCGACGCGGTCGGCAAGGTCGACGAGGCTTTTCGCATGGGGCAGGGCGGCGGGGCCGAGCCCGATCAGGGCGATGCCGGTCTTGTTCATCATCGGGGTCCTTCGGGGCGCATGCCGCCGATCAGCGCGGCCTTGGCCTGTGCGTCCAGGGCCAGGCGGCAGACGGTGAAGACATGGGCCTGGCGCATGGCGGTTTCGGTGCGGTCGCGGCAGTCGGCCAGGAAGCGGCGGAAATAGGTGACGGGCTCGTTCGAGGCATCGATATGCCTGACGCCCTTGGCGTCGACCAGGAACACGTGGTCGGTGCCCGGCCGCCCGGCGATGTCGACATATTTGCGCAGCTCGATGGTTCCCTCGGTGCCGAGAATGGTCAGCCGGCCGTCGCCCCAGGTCGGCAGGCCGTCGGCGGTGAACCAGTCGACCCGGATATAGCCGGTCGCCGTGTCGCTGCGCAGCAGGACCTCGCCGAAATCCTGGAAGTCCGGCAGGTCGTCCAGGCCGAAATGGCCGATGGCGCTCGCCGCGATGGTCGCGTCGGCCGACCCGGTGAAGGTCAGGAACTGGTCGATCTGGTGCGAGGCGATGTCGACGAGAATGCCGCCGTAATGGGCCGTGTCGAAGAACCAGGCCGGGCGGATGGCCCGGTTCAGCCGGTGCGGCCCGAGGCCGAGCGTCTGCACGACGCGGCCGATGGCGCCCTCCCTGATCAGGCGTTCCGCCACGGTGGTCGCCGGCACGATGAACCGTTCGGAAAAGCAGATCGAGAAGATCCGGCCGGTTTCCGCGACGGCCCTGCGCACGGCCTCGAGCTGCGCGGCGCTGGTGATGCCAGGCTTGTCGGCCATCACGTCCTTGCCGTGACGCATGGCCGCGATGGCGATGTCGGCGCGCTCGGCGGGGATCGCGGCGGTCAGCACGATGTCGACCGAGGGGTCTTCGAGCAGTGCCCGGCGGCCGGCTTCGGGCAGACCGGGGAAGCGCTCCCGCAGTCCCGCCAGCACGCGCGGGTCGGAGGTTTCCGGATCGAAGCCGGCGCAGGTCGCGCCCGCCTCGATCAGCCCGCCGAGCATGTGATAGATGTGCCGGTGGTCGATGCCGATGACCGCAAATCGCATGATGCTCACCCTCGCCGCTTGGCTCCGCCGACTTCGCGGTCCCATTTCTCGAAGGCCGCGACCAGCGCTTCCGGCTTCAACGGCGCCTGGACCGGATAGCGGGCGATCAGGGCCTCGTATTCCGGCCGGCCGAATTCGGCGAGCACCGCGCGGCTCTCGGCGGGCGCGGCGCTGAGCGGCACGTTCTTCACGGCCGGGCCGGGATAGAAGTAGCCCTTGTCATAGGTGTAGGCCTGCTGCTCGGGTTTCAGCATGAAGCTCATCAGACGCAGCAGGGCGGCGACCTTCGGCGTCGGCACACCCTTCGGAATGCACATGAACTGGGTGTCGGGCACCCAGTGCGTGCCCTCCAGCGCGAAGGTCCTGGCCTCCGCCGGCACGACGCCGAGCGCGCGCGGATTGATGTCCCAGCCGAAGGTGGAGACGATCATGTCGCGCGAGCCTTCGGCGAACTCCTTCATCGTGACGGTGGTGCCCGGCGGGTAATATTCGATGCCCTTGTCGAGCTCCTTCAGATAGGCCCAGGTCTTGTCCCAGCCGTTGATCGGGTCGCCCGGCGTCTTGTCGCCGAGAATGTAGGGCATGGCCATCAGGAAGGTCCAGCCGGGGCCGGAATTGACCGGCCGCGCATAGCAGAAGCGGCCGGGATTGGCCTTGACCCAGGCGAGCAGCTCCTCGGCATTCTTGGGCACCTGGCGCACCCGGTCGGGGGCATATTCGAACAGCGGCCCGGACGGCGAATAGACCACGGCGACGCCGGCGGCCTGGCCGAAATTGCGCTGCATCATCAGCGCGCTGTCGTGATAGATCTCCTCGGCCTTGGGCAGTTCCTCGGCATAGTCCTTCCAGACCTCGATCCACAGTCCCTGGGTGATGCCGTCGGACATGGCGCCCGGGCCGGTCAGCACCAGGTCGATATCGACGGCGCCGGCCTGCTGCTGGGCCTTCAGCTTGGCCGGCAGCTCGGGCGAGGGCGCGCGCGAAAAGATCAGCCGCGAGACGATGCGCGGGTTCTCGCGCGCGAACTTTTCGAGCGCGGCCTGGGTCAGCTGCAGGTTGCCGGCGACGTCGACAATGTTCAGCGCCACCGGCTGGGCGCCGAGCGGCAGGCTGGCAGCCAGCGCGTCGATCGTCTTGAGGCTCATGGCGCCGGCCATGCCGGCGAGCGCCTGGCGCCGCGAAAATCTGGTCATGTCCGTAACTCCCCGTTCGGATCCACCCGGCCGCCCGGACTGTGCTGGTCCGCTTCGTTCGGCGAGCGGCGTCCGGGAGAATTGATATACTAGTGGACCAGTCGCGATTGGCAATCGCCAGGAGGGGCCGCGGGACGGGATGGCCGTCCTGCGCGAGGCGCTTGAGGCCGACGGGCTGTCCGGCGCACCATGGCCATCACGGGCGCCGGCGGTAGGTCGCGCCGAGACGGAGGCGAGAAATGCACGGCCTTGTTTCGTCCTGGCAGATCTGGGCGCTGCTGTCGGCTGCCTTCGCAGCGCTCACCGCGATCTTCGCAAAAGTCGGCATCGAGGCGATCGGCTCCGACTTCGCCACGCTCATCCGCACCGCGGTCGTCCTCGTCGCGCTTTCGGCCATCGTGGCGGCGACCGGCCAATGGCAGCCGCTCGGCACGATCTCCACGCGTACCTATGTCTTCCTGGTCCTGTCCGGCCTTGCGACCGGGGCCTCGTGGCTCTGCTATTTCCGGGCGCTCAAGCTCGGCGATGCCGCCCGCGTCGCCCCGGTCGACAAGCTCAGCGTCGTGCTCGTCGCGGTGTTCGGCGTTGCCTTTCTCGGCGAGCGGCTGTCGTTGCCGAACTGGCTCGGCGTGATCCTCATCGCCGCCGGCGCGGTTCTGGTGGCCCATCGCTGATGATGGCGGTTCACGCAGCGGGCGGTGCCGCGGCGAGCGCCTCGTCCAGCAACTCCAGCGCGGCGAGCGTGAAGCGGCACATGTTGTCGGCACGGTCGGCGAGCCCGGTCTCGAGCGTCCGGACGCGCGCGACCGGGCCGCTGACGGCAAGGCAGGCATGGCCGGCGGCGTCGCCGTAGCGGTTGCCGGTCGGTCCGGAGGCGCCGGTCTCGGCAAGGCCCCAGGTCGCCCGGTGGGCGAGGCGGATGCGCTCGGCGAGCAGCCCGGCATAGGGCTCGGAAGCCGAGCGCATGCCGGTCACGTCGTCGCGGGATATGCCGAGCAGCGCCTCGCGCGCGGCGACCGTATAGACCACCGCGCCGCCGAGGAAGTAGCGCGAGGCGCCGGGCACGGCGAGCAGCGCCGCGGAGACCAGTCCGCCGGCGGAGGATTCGGCCACGGCGATGGTCTCGCGCCGGAGGCTGAGCCGCTCGCCGAGGCGCGCGGCGATGATTGCGATGGCTTCGTTCATGCTGGTGCCGCTCACGCTCCGTCCTCCTGCCAGGTGCGGCCGTCACGCTCGATCAGCGCGATCGCGGCCGACGGGCCCCAGGTGCCCGCCGCATAGGAACGCGGCGGCTCGTCCATGCCGCGCCAGGCTTCCAGGATCGGGTCGATCCAGCGCCAGGCGGCCTCCACCTCGTCGCGACGCATGAACAGCGTCTGGTTGCCGCGCACGACATCGAGCAGCAGCCGCTCATAGGCATCGGCATTGCGCACCTTGAAGGCCTCGGCGAAGGTCATGTCGAGCGGCACATGGGTGAGCCGGATGCCGCCGGGGCCGGGATCCTTGATCATCAGCCACAGCTTCACGCCCTCGTCGGGCTGCAGGCGGATGACGAGCTGGTTCGGCTGGAGCGGACCGGCGCCTTCGCCGAAGGCCGAATGCGGAACCGGCCGGAAGCCGACGACGATTTCCGAGACGCGCGCGGCAAGGCGCTTGCCGGAGCGCAGATAGAAGGGCACGCCGGCCCAGCGCCAGTTGCCGATCTCGGCCTTCAGCGCGACGAAGGTCTCGGTGCGGCTGGTGGCCGAACCAAGCTCTTCGAGATAGCCCGGCACGGCGCCGCCGGCCGAGGCGCCGGCGCGGTACTGGCCGCGCACGGTCAGGTGGCCGGCATTGTGCGCATCGATCGGCTTGAGGGCCCTGAGGACCTTGAGCTTCTCGTCGCGTACCGCGTCGGCCTCGAGCGAGGGCGGCGGCTCCATGGCGACCAGGCAGAGGAGCTGCAGGAGATGGTTCTGCACCATGTCGCGCAGCGTGCCGGCCGTGTCGTAATAGCCGGCGCGCCCCTCGACGCCGAGGCTTTCGGCGACGGTGATCTGGACATGATCGATATGGGCGCTGTTCCACAAAGGCTCGAACAGGGCGTTGGCGAAGCGCAGCGCCATCAGGTTCTGCACCGTCTCCTTGCCGAGATAATGATCGATCCGATAGACGCGGTCCTCGCTGAACACCTCGCCGACCACCCTGTTGACCTCGAGCGCCGAGGCAAGGTCGCGGCCGATGGGCTTTTCGACCACGACGCGGGCATCCTCGCCGGCAAGGCCGAAACGCCCGAGCCGCTCGCAGATCGGCCCGAACAGCTGGGGCGCGGTGGCAAGATAGTGGACCTTCACGCGCCCGGCGAAGCCGCCGAGCCGCGCAGCCAGCGCATCCCAGCCGTCGTCGCCCGCCGCGTCGACGGCCAGGTAGTCGATGCGGGCCAGGAACCGGTCGAGCACCGGGCCAGACGTGCCGCCATGTTCGAGCACGGCGGCGCGGGCATGGTCGCGGAAGGCCTCCGGCGTCATGGCGCGGCGAGCGACGCCGAGGATGTTGGCTTCGTCGGGGAGCTGGCCGGCGAGGTCGCGCTGGAACAGGGCGGGAATGAGCTTGCGGCTGGCGAGGTCTCCCGTGGCGCCGAACACGGTCAGGACGAAGGGCGGCACCGGGATCACGCGGCTGGTCATGCGGAAGCCTTTCTCGGGCGGGGGCAGGCAGGCGCCATCATAGGCCGGGTTGCGGTCGATCCGTGGCGGCCGCCGCGGTGGGCGGCAGCCATGCGGGCGGCGCGGGTGCGACAGCCGTGCGCGCCGCGAAGCGCGCCGATGCCGCAGGCGCTGCGCATGTCATAGCCCTTGTGGCAAATCCGGGCTATGGCTTGCCTCGCCGTCCCTCGTGACGCACGGTCGCCGAGATGAGCCAGGCCCAAACCGAACGCGCCATTCTGTTCGCCGATGTCGAAGGCAGCGTGCGCCTGTTCCGCCGGCTGACCGATCCGGTCGCGCACGAGGCGGTGGAGGCCTGCCTCGGCCATGTCCGCGCGGCGGTCGGGGAAGCCGGGGGCAGCGTCGTGAAATCGATCGGCGACGGTGTCATGGCGGTGTTCGACGATCTCGCCATGGCCGGGACCGCGGCGGTCGCCGCGCAACTCAGGCTCGCCGCCGCGCCGCCGCCCGGCGACAGGTCGCGGCTGCGCATCGGCATTCATGCCGGCCCGGTCATCGCGGATGGCGGCGATTTCTTCGGCGACACCGTCAATATCGCCTCGCGCCTCGCCGGGCTCGCCAGCGGGGGCGAGATCATCATGGACATGGCGCTGGCGCGCCGGCTCGCGCCGGTGCAGCGGCGCATGGTGCGCCGGCTCGGCACCATCGCCATCAAGGGACTGACGCCGGCCCGCGCGGTCGCCGAACTGCTCTGGGACGCGGACCATGCCGGGACGGTCACCGTCGTTGCCGGCGGCCAGGCGCGCGGCGCGGCGTTGAGCGGGCCGCGTCTCGGCCTGGCCTATGCCGGCCGGCGCTGGACCCTCGCCGACGGCGGCGAAAGCGTCACGATCGGTCGGAACGAAACCCATACGATCGTGGTCGCCGAACCGCGCGCCTCGCGCGATCACGCCACCATCGAGTTCCGCGGCGATCTCTGGGTGCTGATCGACCACAGCACCAATGGCACGGTGGTTGCCTTCGGCGACGAGCCGGCCATCACGCTGAAACGCCAGGAGCTGATCCTGCATGGCCTCGGCGTGATCGGCGCCGGTTTCGACCCGACGGCCGATGGCGGAGCTCCGATCCGCTTCACCGTGCTGACCGCCTGAGCCGCTGTCAGCCGATCAAGACGGTCGGCTGGCCGGTGACGATCAGGCCGCCGGCTGCCGTCTGATCGAGAATGCGCGCAGCCGGCATGCCGGTGATGAGCACGGTCCAGGCGCCGGTGACGATCGGGTCGGGGGCCGGCACGCAGGCGCAGACATCGCCGACGCGCGCCGCCGGCAGGCCGCCGATCAGCACGTTGAGCGCGCAGACGCCGATGATCGGCGTCGCCGCCGGCGCGACCAAGGGGCAGCTGTGCAGGTCGGTCATCCGCGCGGCGGGCCGGTTCAGCGCCATGGCCGTCAGTCCGCCGCGGCCTGCGGGAGCGACGCGGACCGCCGCCAGGCCGCATAGGTCGTCATGCCGAGGCCGAGGCGGGAATAGTCGACCATCAGATAGCCGCTCGCCGTCCTGATCACCGCGTCGGGCCGGGAGGCCATCACCTCCTGCGCCATCACGCCGACCTGGCGCGGACCACCCCAGACATAGTCGAAGGCATAGAGCGCATGGCCGCCGGGCGATGTGCCGACGCGCTCGATATTGCGCTTCAGCCGGATATCGGACCAGCCGGCGCCGCCGCCACCACCACCGCCGCCATCGCCGCCGCCGGCAGGGTTCGGCACATGGCTGTCGTCGCGTGCGGAGCCGGATGCGGGCGGGCTCGCCGGCATCATCGGCCGCCGTGACGGCCGCGCATCCACCGGCCGGACCGATTGCGCCGGGCGCACCATGGCAGGACGGGCCGCGACGCGCTGGCGCATCAAAGAGCGCTCGGCATGGCGGAGCGGGTAGGACGCGCGGCCGAGGCGCGGCGAGGGATCGTCGATCCATTCGGTGCGATCGCCGCCGGCGCAGCCGGCAAGCGCCAGGCCGGCGGCCAGAAGGCACAGAGCGCCAGTCGTCTTCCGCCTCTTGATCATCTCGATCCTCCGTGACCGGACGTTGGTGGCCGACACTGTCGACGGTCGCCCGATCATCCCGGCCGATCTGTGCCGGCGGGCACATCGCAGCCGGCTGGACGGTGGCGGATCCAGCTCGCCCGTCGGTCCCGATGGAGGCGATGCGCGACGCAAGGCTACGGCATCGCGCTGGACGGGTGCTTACCAGCCGCCGCCACCACCGCCGCCGCCGCCGCCGCCGCCACCACCGCCGCCGCCACCACCGCCACCACCGGCGCCACCTCCGGCGATGTCGGGCACGAAGGTGTCGTCACGCGGGGCGACGCGGCTGGACTGCGCCGGCGGCGGCCGCACGCGCTCGGTGCGCGCCGGGCGTTCGACGTAGCGCTGGGGCCGCTCGCGGACCACGCGCGGCCGTTCGGCATGGCGGGGCGGGGCCCCCCGGGAGGGGAAGCGGCCCGCGCGCGGCGGGGGGGTGTCGATCCCCCCCGGCCGGGC
>NZ_JAPSET010000066.1:0-25337 GCF_026847585.1 Phreatobacter sp. AB_2022a | reverse complement strand
CGAAGGCCAGGCGCCTGAAATCCCGCCGGCGCCCGGAACCGCCGCTCCGACGCCCGCACCCCGTCCCGCAGAACCGACGGCACCCGAGGCACAACCGGCGGCCGCCGAGGCGGAGGCCTGCTTCGGCCGGCTGCGCGCCCTCGGCCTGCATTTTTCATCGGAGGCTGCCCCGGCGGCCCCCGAGGGCTGCGGCATCGCCCTGCCGGTGCGCCTGCAGAGCCTCGACCTCGGCGCGGGCGACAGGCTGGAGCTTCCCGACCGGCCGCTGGTCGCCTGCGCCTTCGCCGAAACCTTCGCCCTGTTCGCGCGCGACCTCGTCGCGCCGCTCGCCCGCAGCCGCTTCGACAAGCCGCTGCGGCGGCTCGGCACCGGACCGGGCTTCGAATGCCGGCCCCGCAATCGCGCAGCCGGGGCGCGCCTCAGCGCCCACGGCCGCGGGATCGCCATCGACATCGCCTGGTTCGGCCTCGCCGACAATGGCCGCGTGACCGTGGCCGCTCCCGCGACCGAGGCCGAAAGGCGCTTCCTCGACGGAGTGCGCAGAGCCGCCTGCGGCTGGTTCACCACCGTGCTCGGACCGGGCTCGAACGCCGCCCATGCCGACCACCTCCATCTCGACCGCGAGCCGCGCGGCCGGAACGGCGAGGCGAAATTGTGCGAATAGCGAATGGGGATGCAGCCGCGCTCGCCGCTCATCCCTACTTCCCATTCGCTATTCGCACATCCGGTAGCCGATGCCGGGCTCGGTCAGGATCAGCTTGGGTTCGGCGGGGTCGGCCTCGATCTTCTGCCTGATCTGGCCGACATAGACGCGCAGATATTGGGTGTCCTCGACATGGGCCGGCCCCCAGACCGCCGCCAGGATCTGGCGATGGGTCATCACCTTGCCGGCATTGCGCGCCAGCAGCAGCAGCAGCTCGAACTCCTTCGGCGTCAGCTTCAGGTCGGCGCCGCGGCTCGTCGCGCGGTGGGCCGGCACATCGATCTCGATCGGGCCGACGGAAAAGACCGCCTGCTCGACCTGGCCGCCGCGCCGGTGGCGCAGCGCCGCGCGCACCCGCGCCAGCAGTTCGCCGATGCCGAAGGGCTTGTTGACATAGTCGTCGGCGCCGAGATCGAGCGCCTCGATCTTTTCCGCCTCGCGGTCGCGTGCCGAGAGCACGACGATCGGCACGTCGGAAAAGCTGCGCACCTTGGCGATCACCTCCTTGCCGTCCATGTCGGGCAGGCCGAGATCGAGAATGACGCCGTCAGGCGCCGAGCCGGCTATGCGCCTGACCGCCTCGACGCCGGTCGTGACGCTGGCCACCTGATAGTCGGAGGCTTCCAGGGCCGGGGTCAGGAAGCGATGGATCGCCGCCTCGTCGTCGACCACCAGGATGCGCGTCTTCATTGCTGTTCCACGTCCTTCTCGGCGGGCGTCGGCAGGGCGATGGTGAACCGCGCCCCCCTGCCGCCGTCCACCGGGCTTTCGACTTCGATCGTCCCGCCATGCGCCTCGACGATGCCCTTGGCAATAGCCAGCCCCAGCCCGGTGCTCTCGCCGCCGTCGCGCCGGTCGGGCGCGCCGGCCGAAGCGAACTTCTCGAAAACATGCGGCAGCGCCTCCGGCGTGATGCCGCCGCCGTCGTCGGTCACCTGCACCAGGACCCGACCATCCGCGCCACGCACCGCCACGACGACGCGCGCTTCCGGGCCGCCGTGACGCAGCGCATTCTCCACGATGTTCGACAGCGCCTGCTCGATCAGCGTCGCATCGGCCTCGACGAGCGGCGCGGCGCCCGTCACCTCGATGACCCGGCCGGGTGCGCGCCGGCGCGCCGCGATGACGACGCGGTCGGCGGTCTCGCGCGGGTCGAGCCAGTCACGCCTCAGCTCCAGACCTCCCGCCTCCAGGCGGGTAATGGCCAGAAGGTCGCGCACCATGCGATCGAGATGCTCAGCCTCTTCCTTGATCTGGGTCAGCATGTCCGAGCGGGTCGCATTGGCCATCCTGTCGCCGAAGGCGATCAGCGTGGTCGACGCGCCGAGGATCGAGGCGAGCGGCGTCCTGAAATCATGGCTGATGGAGGCGAGCAGCGTATTGCGCACCCGCTCGGTTTCCGCCGCCGCCTTGACCGCACCCATCTCGCGCGACAGCGCGGCCCGCTCCAGCGCGGCCGCCGTCTGCTCGGCAAGCGTATCGAACAGCGAGCGCGCCTCCGGGTCGAGCGGCGCGCCGTCAGCCGCCGCGGAAATGCCGATGACGCCGACCCGGGCGCGCGGCGTCTTCAGCGGCACGAAGAGCCAGGGCGCGGTCGGCAGGGTCTGGGTCTTCGCGCCCGCCGGCTCGTCGTGCTCGTGCGCCCAGCGGGCGGCGGCCATGCTGGCCGCGTCGAGTTCGTCGACCGGCGGCCACATGCCGGTCAGCGCGATGTCGCCGTCCTGTTCGAGCAGGATCACGACATTGCGGGCCAGGGCGCCGTGCATGTCGCTGGCGGCCGCCTCGGCGACCTCGTCGAGCGAGGCTATGCCGGAGATGCGGCGCGAGAAATCATAGAGCCGGCGGGTCGCGCGCATCCGGTCGGAGGCGATGCGTGCCTGGTCGCGGACGCGGCCGGCCAGCGTCGAGACCAGCACCGACACCGCCAGGAACACGAACAGCGCCAGGAGCTCGTGCGGCTGCGCGACGGTGAGCGTGTAGATCGGCTCGATGAAGAAGTAGTTGTAGGCGAGGAAGGACAGGGCCGAGGCGACGATCGCCGGCCAGCGCCCGAAGGCCACGGCCGCGCCGACGACGGCCGCCAGGAAGACCAGCGACAGGTTCGGCATGGTGGCATTGCCGCCGATCGCCTCGCCGAACAGGACGGCCAGCCCGACCAGAGTGGCCGAACCGAGATAGGGCCAGAAGCGCGGCGGTTCAGGCTTCGGCTTGGAGCTTGGCGGCTCCAGCCGCTCCGGCGTCGCGGTGACCACATGCACGCCGATATCGGCGGCCTGGCGCACCAGCTCCTGGGCAAGCGCCCGGCCGAACAGCACGGCGAGCCGCCCGCCGGCCGAGCGGCCGACGACGATCTGGGTGACGTTCTCGCGCCGGGCATAGCGCAGGATCTCGCTCGGAATGTCGGCGCCGACGAGCCTTTCGGTATCCGCGCCGAGATCCTTGGCCAGTTCCAGCGTCTCGTCGAGCCGACGCCGCTTGGCCTCGGCCAGAACGTCAGTCGGCCGTTCCACGGAAACGGCGGTCCAGGGCGCATCCATCGTGTCGGCGAGGCGTTTGGCCTGGCGCACCACGAAGGGCGACAGGGGATCCGGGCCGACGAGGGCGAGGATGCGTTCGCCGGCCGGCCAGGGGCCCTCGATGGCGCCGGCACGCATGCGCTCGATCAGCGCGGCATCGACCGTCTCCGCCGTGCGCCGCAGCGCCAGTTCGCGCAGCGCGGTGAGGTTCTGCGGCTTGAAGAAGCTCTGCACCGCCTGAGCCGCGGTCTCCTGGACATAGACCTTGCCCTCGGCGAGGCGCTTCAGGAGCTCGTCCGGCGGCAGGTCGACGAGCACGACCTCGTCGGCCGCCTCGAAGACCTTGTCCGGCACGGTCTCGCGGACGCGCACCTTGGTGATCTTCAGGACGACGTCGTTGAGGCTGTCGAGATGCTGGACGTTCAGGGTGGTCCAGACGTCGATGCCGGCGGCGAGCAGTTCCTTGACGTCCATCCAGCGCTTGGGGTGGCGCGAGCCCGGCACGTTGGTATGGGCGAGCTCGTCGACCAGCAGCAGCGCCGGCCGGCGGGCGAGCGCCGCGTCCAGGTCGAATTCCGGAACCGCGCGGTTGCGATAGACGACGAGCTGGCGCGCAAGGGTCTCGAAGCCCTCGACCATGGCCTCGGTCTCGCGCCGGCCATGGGTCTCGATGAGGCCGCAGACGACGTCGATGCCGGCGGCCTTCTGCTCCCGCGCGGCGGCCAGCATGGCATAGGTCTTGCCGACGCCCGGCGAGGCGCCGAGAAAGATCTTGAGACGGCCCCGCCCGGCCTTGTTGGCGAGCGCCAGCAAGGCATCGGGATCCGGACGGTTCGTCGCGTCGACGGGCATCCCGTCAGTCTAGCCGATTTTTGGGCATTCGCCGCTGCTACCGCAAGGCGTCGAGCGCCAGGTTCAGCCCGAGGACGTTGACGCGCCTTTCGCCCACGAGGCCGAGGCTGCGGCCCTCGACATGCGCCTCGACGAGCTGGCGCACCCGGTCGGGCCCGAGATTGCGCGCCGCCGCGACCCGCGCCACCTGGGCGAGCGCGTTCTCCGGGCTGATATGCGGATCGAGGCCGGAAGCCGAGGTGGTCACCATGTCGGGCGGGATCGGCCCGGTGACGCCGGCCGCGCGCAGGGCCTCGATATCGGCCTTGACGCGGTCGATCAGCTTGCCGTTGAGAGGCCCGAGATTGGAGCCGCTCGAGGAGGCGGCGTTGTAGGGCGCGTCGACCGTCTTCGACGGGTCCTGCGGGTCGGCGGCCGAGGTCGCCGACGGCCGCGGATGGAAATAGCGCGGCGCGGCGAAGGCCTGGCCGATCAGCGCGGAACCGACGACCTTGCCGTCGCGCACGATCAGCGAGCCGTTGGCATTGGCCGGCATCGCCACTTGCGCGATGCCGGTGACCGCGAAGGGATAGACGAGCCCGGTGAGCAGGGTGAACAGCACCAGCAGCACCAGGGCGGGGCGGAGATGGGCGAGCATGAGGCGTATCCTTAGGCGAGGCCGATGGCGACGATCGCCATGTCGATCAGCTTGATGCCGATGAACGGCGCGACGAGGCCGCCGAGACCGTAGACGAGGAGATTGCGGCGCAGCAGCGCCGCCGCGCCGACCGGCCGGTAGGCGACGCCCTTCAGGGCGAGCGGCACCAGCGCGACGATGATCAGCGCATTGAAGATGACGGCTGACAGGATGGCCGATTGCGGGCTTGCCAGCCCCATCACGTTGAGGCCGCCGAGCACCGGCAGGCTCGCCGCGAACAGCGCCGGCAGGATGGCGAAATATTTGGCGACGTCGTTGGCGATCGAGAAGGTGGTGAGCGCGCCGCGGGTCATCAGGAGCTGCTTGCCGATGCCCACCACCTCGATCAGCTTGGTCGGATCGGAATCGAGATCGACCATGTTGCCGGCTTCGCGCGCCGCCTGGGTGCCGGTCTGCATGGCAACCCCGACATCGGCCTGCGCGAGCGCCGGGGCGTCGTTGGTGCCGTCGCCGCACATGGCGACCAGCCGGCCCTTGGCCTGTTCGGCCCGGATGAAGGCGAGCTTGTCCTGGGGCGTCGCCTCGGCGATGAAATCGTCGACGCCGGCCTCCGAGGCGATGGCGGCGGCGGTCGCCGGATTGTCGCCGGTGACCATGACCGTGCGGATGCCCATGCGGCGCAGCTCGGCGAAACGCTCCTTGATGTCGGGCTTGACCACATCCTTCAGGTGGATGACGCCGAGGATGCGGTCGTTCTCGACGAGGCCGAGCGGTGTGCCGCCGGCGCGCGCGATGCGGTCGACCGTCTCGCGGAAGCCGGCCGGCTCGGCCACGGCGCGGCCAGAGGCCTCGCGGGCGAACCTGACGACCGAATCGATCGCGCCCTTGCGCAGGTGGCGCGTGCCGATATCGACGCCGGAGAGGCGGGTCGCCGCCGAGAAGTCGATGAAGCTCGCCCCGGCCGGCCGGTCGAGGTTGATGTTCATCGTGTTGCGGGCGAGTTCCAGGATCGAGCGGCCCTCGGCGGTCTCGTCGGCCAGCGAGGCGAGTACCGCCGCCTCCATCACCTGCTGGGCGCCGATGCCGGGCATGGCGATGACCTCGGAGGCCATGCGGTTGCCGAAGGTGATGGTGCCGGTCTTGTCGAGCAGCAGCGTGTCGACGTCGCCGGAAGCTTCCACCGCGCGGCCCGAGGTGGCGAGCACGTTGAACTTCAGGAGCCGGTCCATGCCGGCAATGCCGATGGCCGAGAGCAGACCGCCGATGGTGGTCGGGATCAGGCAGACGAGCAGCGCCACCAGCACCACCACCGACATGGCGATGCCGTGATAGGCGGCAAAGCCCGGCAGGGTGCCGACCGCGATGACGAAGACCAGCGTCATGCCGGCGAGCAGCACGGTCAGCGCGATCTCGTTCGGCGTCTTCTGGCGCTCGGCGCCCTCGACGAGCGCGATCATGCGGTCGAGGAAGGAATGGCCCGGCTGGGCGGTGATGCGCACGATGATCCAGTCGGAGACGACCGTGGTGCCGCCGGTCACCGCCGAACGGTCGCCGCCGGCCTCGCGGATGACGGGTGCGGATTCGCCCGTGATCGCCGCCTCGTTGACGGAAGCGATGCCCGAGACGATCTCGCCGTCGCCGGGAATGACATCGCCGACGTCGACCCGCACGAGATCGCCGGGCTTGAGGTCGAGCGCCGAGACGAGCGCGAAGGCGCCGCTGTCGTCGGCCGTCGCGAGCCGCTTGGCCTGGGTGTCGGTGCGGGTGCGGCGAAGCGCATCGGCCTGGGCCTTGCCACGGCCTTCGGCCAGCGCCTCGGCAAAGGTCGAGAACACCACGGTGAGCCAGAGCCACAGCGCGATCTGCGCGGTAAAGGCGGTCGCCGTACCGGCCAGGATGTCGCGAATCAGCACGATGGTGACCACCGCCGCCACCACCTCGGTGACGAAGATGACCGGGTTGCCGACGAGGATGCGCGGGTCGAGCTTGCGGAAGGCATCGAGAGCGGCCTGGCGGACCAGGGGGCCGGCGAACAGCGCCGATGCCGCGTAACGTTTGCGGGTCATGACGGACCTCAATTGGCGATCTGGTTGCTGAGCATCTGCATGTGCTCCAGCACCGGGCCGAGGGACAAAGCGGGGAAGAACTGCAGGCCGCCGAGGATCAGGATCACGCCCGACAGCAGGCCGACGAACAGGACCGAGTCGGTCGGAAAGGTGCCGGCGGACGGGGCGAGCTTCGGCTTGGCGGCGAGCGAGCCGGCGATCGCCATGACCGGCACGATGATGGCGAAGCGGCCGAGATGCATCGCGACGCCCAGCATGGTGTTGTACCAGGGCGCATTGGCGGTGAGCCCGGCGAAGGCCGAGCCGTTGTTGGCCGCGGCCGAGGTGAAGGCGTAGAGGATCTCGGAATAGCCGTGGGTGCCCGGATTGGCGGTGCCGGCCAGCGCGGCAGGCAGCACCATGGATAGACCGGCGAAGGCGAGGATCAGGAGCGGCACCACGAGGACGCCGAGCACGGCGAGCTTGACCTCGCGCGATTCCAGCTTCTTGCCAAGATATTCCGGCGTGCGGCCGACCATCAGCCCGGCGACGAACATGGCGAGGATCGCATAGAGGATGATGCCGTAGAGACCCGAGCCGACGCCGCCCGGCAGGATCTCGCCGAGCTGCATCAGGAACATCGGCACGAGCCCGCCGATCGGCGTGTAGGAATCGTGCATGGCATTGACCGAGCCGTTGGAGGCGCCGGTGGTGAACACGCTCCAGACCGCCGACAGGGCCGGGCCGAAACGGACCTCCTTGCCCTCCATGTTCGGTCCGGAAAGACCGAGCGCGGCCATCTGCGGCGTGCCGGAGGCTTCGGCCCAGTAGACGATGGCGCAGCCGGCAGCGAGGAACAGCATCATCACGGCGAACAGCGCCCAGCCCTCGCGGTCCCGGCCGATCATCCGGCCGAAGGCCACGGCAATGCCGAGCGGCAGGCAGACGATGGCCCAGACGGTGACCATGTTGGTCCAGGCATTGGGATTCTCGAAGGGATGGGCCGAATTGACGTTGAAGAAGCCGCCGCCGTTGGTGCCGAGCTGCTTGATGGCGATCTGCGAGGCGACCGGGCCTTGCGCGATCACCTGGGTCGCGCCTTCGAGCGTCGTCGCCTCGACCGAGCCGGCAAAGGTCTGCGGCAGGCCGAGCGCGACCAGGACCAGCGCGGTGAGAAAGGCGATGGGCAGCAGGAGGTAGAGCGTCGAACGGGTGAGATCGACCCAGAAATTGCCGAGTCCGTCGGTCTTCTCGCGGGCGAAGGCCCGGGCGAGCGCGGCGAAGATGGCGATGCCGGTCGCCGCCGAGATGAAGTTCTGCACGGTGAGGCCGAGCATCTGGACGAGATGCGAGAGCGTCGTCTCACCGCCATAGCTCTGCCAGTTCGTATTGGTGACGAAGGATATGGCGGTGTTGAAGGCGAGATGGGCGGAAACCTCGCCCTGGCCGGCCGGATTGAGCGGCAGAACGGTCTGCAGGCGGATCAGCGCGTAGAGCAGGAGGAAGCCCGCCGCGTTGAAGACGAGGAGCGCCACCGTGTAGTCGGCCCAGCGCTGCTCGCGCGCGGGATCGACGCCCGCGAGCCGGTAGAAGCCGCGTTCGACCGGCCCGAGGACGGGGTCGAGGACGGTGCGCCGGCCGTCGAGCACGGCCGCGAAGAACAGGCCGAGCGGACGTGCCGTGATGCCGGCGAGGACGAGGAGAAGCAAAACTTGCAGCCAGCCGTTCACGGTCATGGCACACCCATGGGATCAGGACGCACGGAGGATCCGACGCGGAAGCGGTCAGAATTTCTCGGGGCGAAGGAGGACGAGGATGAGGTAGAGAGCGAGCCCGAGGCCCGCCGTCCCGGCGAGAAGAAGGTCGAACATGTGAGGACCGCCCTTCAGGCCCGCGTCGCGGCGCGGACGTAAACGATCATCAGCCCGAACAGGCCGAGACCCAGTGCGACATAGATGAGATCGGACACGACAAATCCTTCCGCAGCCTGGAATGGCGCCGGTCCTGATTGCGCCCGATCGCCATCAGGGCGCGATGCGAATTTTGCGCTGCGGCATAAGGAAGCCGTAAGGACGCCGCCGCGGCTCAGTCCTTGTCGCGCTCGGGCTGCGGCGCGAGAGCGAGATGCCCGCCCTGCGTCATCACGCGCGCTTCCTTGCCCATGCGGTCGGCGAGGACCGCGGGGTGGATGAACTCGTCGCGGAAGCAGGGATGAAGCGCGGGGTCGAAAATGCGCTTCAGCCAGTCGACCATCAGCATGTGGCGCGCCGAACGCTTCAGCTCCGGATGGTAGGTCAGCCAGAGATCGAGGTGATGGTGCAGGCCGAGATCGACCGGCACCAGCCGCGCGCCCATGGCCAGCGTGTAGGTCGGCAGCATGCCGATGCCGACGCCGCGCTCGACCGCATAAAGCGTCGCCGTGGATGAATTGGTGCGGATCCCCGGCATGGCGGCGAGGATGTCGAGGCCCATGAGCCGGGCATAGGCGGTTTCGTCGAGCTGCGGGGCGAGCTGCAGCACGACGCGATGATCGCCAAGGTCGGCGATCGTGGCCGGCAGGCCGAAATCGCGGATATAGCTGCGCGAGGCGAAGGGATAGACATGCAGCCGGCCGAGCCGGCTGACGATCAGGTCCGGATCGTCGGGCGGCTGGAACTGGATGGCGATGTCGGTTTCGAGCCGGCTGACACTGGCCGGTTCCATGGCGCAGCGCAGATCGACCGTCAGCGACCGGTAGGCCGCCTGGAAGTCGACGAGCTTCGGCAGCACCCAGTAGGCGCCGATGCCTTCGGTCGCGGCGATGCGCACGACACCCTTCAGGTCGGGATCGGCCTGGGCGGCGCGGCGGAGGATGTCGAAGCTCGCCCGCTCCATCTTGCGGGCATCGTCGAGGATGGCCCGCCCCTCGTCCGTCAGTTGCAGGCCGGACTGGTGCCGCACGAACAGGGCGAAGCCGAGGGCGGCCTCCAGCCGGCCGATGCGGCGCATGACGGTGGTGTCGGTCATGCCGAGCGTCTGTGCGCCCCGGCGGAAGCTGCGGTGCTCCACGCAGGCCAGGAAGACCTTGAGATCTTCCCAGGATGCATCGATGGATTCACCGGTCCGGTGCTGCATGGGCGCAGCGGACCGCTGCAATTTCTGCTGCATCGCGCGCGCCTCCACGCCGCTAGCCTGTCGCCTCGTCTTTCGGGGGAAAGATTGTAGATGGCTTTGTATGGTCGCGATAGCGGTAGGATTCTGCCGCGTCGCGAATGAAGCCCGTCGCCGTGGCCGATCGTCCCGCAGTGTGTGGCTGGGGCGGAGAGGCCACCGGCGCCGTCGTTGCGCGCTCCCGAGACCGGCCGCGTCCGCGGCCTTCCGCCACGGCCGTCCCTATCGGCGGCCAGAACCGCCACCGCCATGATCCGGGGGGATATGATGGCCGCGTTCAAACGAGACCTGCCTGATGCATCGACCGAAGACCCGATTTTCATCGACGAACATTTCGACCTCTCGCGCCTGCGCGAACTGGTCTACTGGAGCCAGGAACCTGGCCTGCTCGAGCTGATGCGGGCGGTGCTCACCATGCCGCAGGCCAGTCTTTCCGATCTGCTCGGTTTTCTGCGCACCGTGCCTGCGGCGGCCCATTTATGCGCCGACTATGCGGGCGACGGGGCGATTCGCCTGAGCGTGGCGCGGCGCCATTCGTAAGCCAGGACCCGGAGCGCTATGTGCTTGATATTGCAGGCATCGCGAGCGAAAAGGGTTTCCCCATAGGAAACAACTTGCAGATGCCGGAAAATGTCGCAATAAATGTAATATCATGCCCCAGGAAAGTTGAATCGCTTTTTTGACGACTCCCGCAGCGGGTGCTGATGCCGCCGGTTTACGCCCCCATGTGCCGGCCCAAGCGACAGCAGCCGGTGCGACAACCGGAGGAACCCTTAATGTCGGTCAAGAATCCGAGTCCCGTGGACCGGCATGTCGGCACGCGTGTTCGCATGCGGCGGATGATGCTGGGCATCAGCCAGGAAAAGCTTGGCGAACGTCTCGGGCTGACCTTTCAGCAGGTTCAGAAGTATGAAAAGGGCGTCAACCGCATCGGCGCGAGCCGCCTGATGCAGATGTCCGGCATTCTCGGCGTGCCCGTCTCGTTCTTCTTCGAGGATGCGCCGAGCGTCGCGGAGGTCAGCGACGACAAGCTGCCGACCCCGGGCGCGCTGCTGGTCGTGCCCGGCGCCATCCAGCTGCTGCAGGCCTATGCCCGGATCGAGGATCCGGCGCTGCGCCGTTCGCTCGTGCATATTGCCGAGGGCCTCGCGCCCGCGGCCAACTGACCTCGATCGGGCCGGAACCCGCGCCGGTTGGCGGCCCGATCAGCGGATCGGGCGCCTTCCCGCCGGTTCCGGCTGACGACACCTCCGGGTGCGGCCATTGAGACAGTCCTCGTCGCCGAGCTAGGCTCCGCCCGCCGATCCGCTGGACAAGGAGCCTTGCCGTGGCCGCCGCCCATCACCCCGCCATCCTGTCGCGACGCCAGCTGACCGGACTTTTTGGTCTTGCCCTGACCGTTCCGGCCGGCAGCGCGCTGGCCGCGCCGCGCGTGCTGCGCGGCACTGTCGTCTATCGCGAGCGCTTGGCGCTGCCGCCCGGCGCCGTCGTCGAGGTCAAGCTGGTCGACGTCTCGCTGGCGGACGCGCCGTCGCGCACCATTGCCGAGACGCGCATCCGGACCCGCGGCCAGGTGCCGATCCCCTATATGCTGCGCTTCGACAGCCGGGCCATCGTGCCGCGCCGCACCTACGCTCTGCAGGCGCGGATCAGCGTCGGCGACAGGCTCATGTTCATCACCACGACACGCCACACGGTCCTTGCGGGCGGCCGCGACGATACCGAGATCCGCGTCGAACGGGTGGCGGGCGCTGCGGCGCCGGCGCCGCAGCAGGGCCTTGCCGGCCGCTGGCTCGCCGAGGATATCGGCGGCGGCGGGGTCATCGACAATCTGCAGACCGTGCTGGAGATCGCGCCCGACGGCCAGGTTTCCGGCAGCGGCGGCTGCAACCGGATCGGCGGACGGGCGACGATCCGCGGCCAGTCGGTCAGCTTCGGCCATCTGGCCGGGACCACCATGGCCTGCGCCCCGGCGATCCTGAACCAGGAGGCCAAATTCCTGGAGACGCTCAGGACCGTCCACCGCTGGCGCGTCGATGCGGCCCGCGGCAAGCTGATCCTGCTGGACCGCCGCGGCCGCCAGGTCATGGTGCTGGCGCGGATGTAGCGGCGGCGCGGTCGGGCCGCCCGTCCGACGGTGCCGGCCGACAGGGCGTCGTCACAGCAGCTTCCGCATCCGGAAATTGGTCAGCGTCGCGCCACGCAGTTCGACCTGCTGTTCGGCGACGAGCTGGAAGCCGCGGCGTTCGAAGAAGGGCCGCGCCGTGCGGCTCGCCTCGGTGAAGAGGTGGAGGAGGCCGCCTTCGCGCGCGGCGCTTTCGACGGTCGCCAGGAGCCGCGAGGCGATGCCCGCGCCTTGGTGGCCGGGATCGACGAACATCATGTCGAGATGGCCGTCCGGCTCGAGGTCGGAAAAGCCGACGACCATGCCGTGACGGACCGCGACCCAGGTCGGCCGGCTGCCGCGACGTTCGCGCCAGCGCGTGCGGTCGACCGTCGACCAGGCCGCGATCTGGACCGGATCGTAGTCCCTCGCGGCCGTCTCGCGCACGGCACGCTGGAACACCGCGATGACCGCGTCGAGATCGGCCTCGCGGTAGCGGCGGACGGAAAGATCGGGATTCGGCATGGCGGGACGAGAGCCTCGGGCCCCGGCGCGGGCCGATCGGGTCCTAGCAGGACATGCCGCAAAGGCAAGCCACACCGTTTCGCACCGCTCGCCGACTGGCCTTCACAGGGCCGCCCGGGCCCCCACATGAAGAGTGCACAGGCGACCATCGCGGCCGCTCCTTTGAACTCTCGAAGGAGGCTGACATGCTCCCGAAAAGCCCCGATCTTCCTCACACCCGCTCGCTGCACCGCTTCGTCTACGAGGCCATGGTCGGCCTGGCCGTCTGGTTCGTGCTCTCGGCCTGGCTCGGCTTCGGCGCGGGAGCCTATCCCGACTATCTCCTGACCGTGGTCACGCTGTTCATCCTGGGCGTCGTGGCCCTGTCGCTCCTGTCGGGCCGGTTCGACCGGCACAGGCGGATGAGACCCGGCGCGGCCGGCACGCGCGGCGCCTTCGGCGCCTGGAAGGCGCTCGATTTCGAAACCGCGACAGGGCGGCTCAAGGCCTCCGAGGCCGCCGCCCAGATCCTGCTGCCGCTCGCCGCGATCGCCTTCGGCATGACCCTTTTCGCGCTGATCGCCCTCGCGAGCATCTGAGCGGCCGGCATCGGCGGAGGCGACCCTCTCAGCCACGGCGGCCCGGTCGCCGCACCGGATGCCGGCCCCGCAGCCCGGCAGAAAGTTCGCCCCGGCGCGCCCGTCCGGCCGTACCGCTTCCATCGGTGCGGTTTGACCCGTTTCGAATCTCCCGAGCGTGCCTCGAAGGCGGTCCGATGCGCTCCGGCCCGCGCCAATATTCCTCCGGCGCGCGACGTCACCGAGGCGCGCCTGCCCATCCCGCGCGGGTCACCAGCGCAGGCCGATCTTCTCCCTGCCGGGCCAGCATTCCGGCTCCGACGCGCCCCTGCCCCGGTTCAGCCGGTCGGTGTCGGGCGGGTCTGTTCTCAGGGCGCTCTGTCATGAGGCACGGCGCAGCCCGTCACAGGGAGGCGTTCTCGCCTGACGCTCCGGGCGGGCGCAGGCGGACGCGGGCGGACGCACAAGATAGCCGGCCAGGCTGGCCGCGGGGGGTGCCTCTGGCGGCAGCGTCAAAGGCATTCTGCGCCCGGCCCGCGGCTTGGAAAAAACATACTGTCATAATTTGGCCCGATCCAATTCGTTGCCTGCGCACATTCCGCATCGTCAAATTCTGTTCTCGCTGGCATGAAAACCGCTCAACGAACTTTAATCGATTTGTCGACCGCGGCTTTGAAATGCGCGGAGAAGCTCGAATTTTGGCAAGATATGACACGTCAAGCTATGGTTGGATGCGTCATATCCTCATCGGAGCCTTCCGCGTTCGACATTCATGTCGATGGCTTCGTCCAGAATGACCTCAGTATCGTCGATGTGCGTTGCACTTCTTTCGAGGTTGAGCGGAAACCTGAGCTTTTCGAGGCACCAGACGATGTAGTACTTCTGTTTTTTATTAGATCTGGAAAACTATTTGTTGAACAAGACAATCGCTCTGCGCTCATTGAGCCTGACAATGGTGTGATGGTTGCATGCGATCGGCCTTACAAGCTGCATGTTTTAGGCCCTCACGAGGCGTACTCCGTTCGCGTCCCCCGTCTTCTATTCATTCCGAAAAATAATATCGACGCCTTTACCGTGCGGCCCATTCCCATAAGTGGAATTGTCGGCAACATATTATGGTCTTACGTATATCAATTATATAAGAACGGAAAAACCGCAGACGATGACCTTGTCATACGGATAATGCATTCATTTGCGAATATCCTCGCCGTAACATTTGACCAAAATTATCGACAGATTCATTTGACGAGTCGCGAACGTACACTTCAGAGGGTCAAAGCCTTCATCGACATGAATTGCCATCGTGCGGATCTTACGCCGGCGGCCGTGTCCGCCCGGACGCGATTGACCCCGCGATATCTGAACAAGCTTTTCGAGGCCGAAAAAACCTCGCTTGGGCGCTACCTTCTGGCCCAAAGGCTCGACAAGGCGGCCGCCGATATCGTCAGCTCCGTTGACGCCAGAAAATCCATCACCCAGATCGCGCTCGACGCCGGATTCAAGGACCTGTCGCATTTCTCGTCCGCGTTTCGCGCCAGATTCGATCTGGCCCCAAGCGCTTACAGAGATCGCCTCGTTGCAGGGAAAAGGACCGGGAACCTGTCGGAGACTGATGAACAATAGGGTCGTTTCCGACCTGCCCTGCGTCCTTCGCCGGCATGAGGGGCGGATGTGCCTGCCCCTTTCGCGGGCGCGCCTTCGGGCAGGCGATACGATGGCCAGCCGCCGGCCGGGTGCCTTGGCCAAAAGGTCGGCGGGCGCGCTGCGGGAATTGTATCGCGGTCCTGTACACGGTCAGGCCGGCATCAACCCGTCGATCGGACTGGTCTCTGATCTGCAGGGAAAAAGGGCTGGTGCTGCGAGAGAGGATTGAACTCTCGACCTCTCCCTTACCAAGGGAGTGCTCTACCACTGAGCTACCGCAGCGAGGCCGTGGGCCGGGAGGCGAACAGGCGCCCCGGCGATCGGGACGCTTCCCTGCCACAGCGTTGCGGGGGATGCAAGAGGCTGGCCCCAAGTCTTTGCCAGTTGGCAGTGCATGGCGATCATCCGATAGTGGCCGGTGCCACCTGCGTTAAGCCCGATGACCGACAACGACCCGAAATCCGAGACCAAGCCGGCGGCCCGGCCGGACGAGCGCGCGGCGCGCGCCGCACGGCTCGCCGCCCAGCTGAAAGCCAATCTGAAGCGCCGCAAGGCGCAGGCCCGCGGACGGGCGGACGCCGACAAGAGCGACACCGAAACCTGATTCGGCGCGGGCGACGCCGCCCGGCGCGCGGCGGCCGGCGCAGTCGGCCGGTCCTGCGCCATGCCCCCGCCCGGCCGGCTTCCTTGTTTCGCCCTGTTTGGTCGGCTATTGCGGTGATGAACCGATGCTGACGGGATTCGCGCGATTGCGGCTCCTCCGCATGCGGCCCGACGCATTCATTACCCGTCCGGCCCACCCCCTATGGGCCTTTCGCCTTTCAGCATTCCGTTTGCTCAATCAGGAGTTCGGCATGGATCGCATCCGCATCACCGGCGGCCGCCCGCTTCACGGAACGATCCCGATCTCCGGCGCCAAGAACGCCGCCCTGCCGCTGATGATCGCCTCGCTGCTGACCGAGGACGAGCTGACGCTGACCAATGTGCCGCGGCTGTCCGACGTGTCGAACCTCGCCCGCATCCTCGGCAATCACGGCGTCGACGTGACCATTGCCGGCAAGCGTTCCGGCGACGACGTGCTGGTCGGCCAGACGGTCAGGCTCAATGCCCGCTCGATCGTCGACACCACGGCGCCCTACGAGCTCGTCTCGACCATGCGGGCGAGCTTCTGGGTGATCGCGCCGCTGGTCGCGCGGATGGGCATCGCCAAGGTCTCGCTGCCTGGCGGCTGCGCCATCGGAACCCGGCCGGTGGACCTGCTGCTGCATGCGCTGGAGCGGCTCGGCGCCGAGATCGAGATCGATGCCGGCTATGCGGTGGTGAAGGCGCCGAGCGGGCTCAAGGGCAACGAGATCGATTTCGCCAAGGTGACGGTCGGCGGCACGCATGTCGCGCTGATGGCCGCGGCGCTCGCGCAGGGCACCACCGTGCTCCACAACGCCGCCCGCGAGCCCGAGATCGTCGACCTCGCGGAATGCTTGATCAAGATGGGCGCCAAGATCAAGGGCGCCGGCACCGAGACCATCGAGATCACCGGGGTCAGCCGGCTGAAGGGCACCCATCACGCCGTCGTCGCCGACCGCATCGAGACCGGCACCTATGCCATGTGCGTCGCCATGACCGGCGGCGACGTGATGCTGGAAGGCGCCCGGCCGGAGCTTCTGCAGGCCGCGCTCGACGTGCTCACCGAGGCGGGCGCCGAGATCGCCGCCACCAATGAAGGCATCCGCGTCAAGCGCAACGGTCACGGCATCGCCCCGGTCACCGTCACCACCGACCCCTTCCCGGGCTTCCCGACCGACCTGCAAGCCCAGCTCATGGGCCTGATGACCCGCGCCAAGGGCACCTCGAAGATCACCGAGACGATCTTCGAGAACCGCTTCATGCACGTCCAGGAGCTCGCCCGCCTCGGCGCCCATATCCAGCTCGACGGTCAGACGGCGACCATCGAGGGCGTCGACACGCTCAAGGGCGCGCCGGTCATGGCGACCGACCTGCGGGCATCGGTGTCGCTGGTCATCGCGGCGCTCGCCGCGCAGGGCGAAACCATGGTCAATCGGGTCTATCACCTCGATCGCGGCTTCGAGCGGCTGGAAACCAAGCTCGCCGCCTGCGGCGCGGCCATCGAGCGCATTTCCGGCTGACGGGCCGGAGCGGCCTCTTCGCGCCCTCGCGTGCCGTCAAGGCTGGATCCGCCGGCTCGGGTCGTATTGCAGGGCGTTGCAATCGGTCCAGCCCGACCGGCCGGCATCGATGATGTGACAGGCCCGCCCCTGCTGCCGGAGCACGGTGATGCTGCCGAACGCATTGTCGTAGCGTTCGCAGCGCGCCGCCGCGCGGCGCGACGCCAGCGCCGCCGGCGAGGGGCAGAGTTCGCCACGCTTGTTGCGGCATTCGAAACTGTCGCACAGCCGCTGGTAGTCGACCCGCTGCCCGGTGGCGGCGGGCGGCAGGGCGAGCAGCGCGACGAAGGCCAGGACAGCCCCGGCGGGGGCGGCAATGTTCGGGTGCATGGCCGACAGTCTCCGTGTCTCGACGGGGAGCCGCAGAACGGTCCGGCACAGGAAACCGGCCAAACTGGGCCTGGTCGTGGCCGCGCCGTCCGCGCGCGCGAAAAACGAGCGCAATCGCAAGCATTTCCGGCAGACGGCCAGGCAACTATCGCGGCGTGGATGGAACAGCTTTTGGGACGAAAGGTTGTTCTCAATGTCCGGCCGAGCAGGGCCGAGCCCGTCTCACCGCCTCTGCTCGACCAAGGATGTCGTCACTTGATCCCTCAAGGAGGACACCATGATCAGGAACAAACTTGCTCTTGCTTCGGTCCTGGTGGCGCTGAGCGGCGGCGCCATGGCCCAGCCCGCCCCGACCGCCCCCGAAACGCCGGGACGCAACGCTCCGGCGGCCCGACAGGTCCAGTCCTCGCTGGCGCCGAACGAATTCACGACGCGCAGCCTGATCGGCATGACGGTCTATGCGCCGAAACCGGCCGAAGGCTCGGCGAGCGCCGATCCTGCGACCACCGCAACGGTCGCGCCGACGCCGCCAGCCTCGCCCGCGACCATGGACGACGCGCAGTGGCGCGCCATGCGCGAGCGGCACGACAATATCGGCACGGTCAGCTCGGTGGTACTGACCAGCGACGGCCGCGCCAAGCAGGTCGTGCTGGGCGTCGGCGGCTTCCTCGGCATCGGCGAGAAGTCCGTCGCGCTCGACTGGCAGGACCTGCGCCTGATGCGCGATTCCAACGGCAAGCTGTTCGCCGTCGTGATGCGCACCAAGGAACAGCTCAACGCCATGCCGAGCTTCGTCGACGCGGCCCAGTAACGGCCGGACCGCCGGGACGGCCGATTCGGGCGGTCTCGGCCTCGGGAACGGAAAACGCCCGCTCCTCGGCATGAGGAGCGGGCGCTTTCACGAAATTGGTGCCCAGAAGAGGACTCGAACCTCCACGACTCTCGTCACTGGTACCTGAAACCAGCGCGTCTACCAATTCCGCCATCTGGGCGAGAGGCCGGTGTCATAGCGACCGCGAGCGGCCGCGTCAACGCATGTCCGGCAAGATATTCACGGCTGAAAAACAAAGACGCGCTTCGGCACCAGTTCGCCGCGCTCGACCTCGCAGACGGCGACCGGGTCGCCGCCGGCCGAAACCCAGACGGTGCCTGCAACGGGCGCGTCCCGGCCGCGCAGAATGGCGCTCTGGCCGCGGGTCAGGCGCGCGGCGGCATCGCGCGTCACCTGCACCTCAGGCACCTCGGCGAGCGCGGCCTCGACCGGCAGCAGGGCATCCTCGAGCGACTGGTCGCCGATGCGGCCCTCCTGCAGCTCACGCAGCTCGTCGAGCGACACCGTGTCGTTCTCGCCGAAGGGGCCGACGCGGGTGCGGCGGAGCGCGGTGACATGGCCGAAGCAGCCAAGATCGCGGCCAAGGTCACGGGCAATCGCCCGGACATAGGTGCCCTTGCCGCATTCGGCTTCGAAGGCCGCGGCGTCCGGGGAAAAGCTGACCAGCTTCAGGCTGTCGATGGTGATCGGCCGGGCGGCGAGCTCGACCGCCTCGCCGTCGCGGGCAAGGTCATAGGCGCGCTCGCCGTCGACCTTGATGGCGGAGAATTTCGGCGGCACCTGCATGATCGTGCCGGTATAGCGCGGCAGCAGGGCCTCGACGGCAGCGCGGTCGGGGCGGGCGTCGGAACGGGCGACCACCTCGCCCTCGGTATCGTCGGTCGTCGTCTCGCTGCCCCAGGTGACCGTGAACCGATAGGTCTTGCGGCCGTCCATGACGAAGGGAACCGTCTTGGTGGCCTCGCCGAGGGCGATCGGCAGGAGGCCCGAGGCGAGCGGATCGAGCGTGCCGGCATGGCCGCCCTTCTTGGCGTTGAACAGCCGGCGCACGGCGGAGACCGCATGGGTCGAGGTCTGGCCGAGCGCCTTGTCGAGCACGATCCAGCCGTGCACGTCGATCTTCTTCGAGCGGGGCTGGTTCATGACGGCTCGTCCTCGTCGTCCGGCCGGGCGCCGCCCTTGGGCCCGAGGTCGCGGCGCACCGCCTCGCTGTCGAGAAGACGGTCGATGCGCGAGCCCTCGTCGAACGAGGCATCGATGCGGAAGCGCAGGTCGGGCGCAAATTTCAGGTTGGTGCGATGGGCCAGCTCGCCGCGCAGGTAGCGCTTGTTGCGGGCGAGCGCGGCGATCACCTCGTCCTGGCCCTTGCCGCCGAGCGGCATGACGAAGCAGGTGGCGATCTTCAGGTCGGGCGACATCTTCACCTCGGGCACGGTGACGACGGTGCCGGCGAGAACCGGATCGTGGATCTCGCCGCGCGCGAGCACCTCGGCGAGGGCATGGCGCATCAGCTCGCCGACGCGCAACTGCCTTTGCGACGGGCCGGAGCCCGTGTCGAAACGTTTGGCCATTGATGGTCCTTCTCCCGGGATCGGACCGGGCGGAAGTGAAAAGGAGGCGGCGACATACACCCGGCGGGCGAGAATGGAAAGCCCCGGCCGGCCCGTCAGAGCATCCCGGCGATCGCGGCCTCGGCCTCGCCGATCGCCGCCGGCGTGCCGACATGCAGCCAGAGCCCGTCGATGACCAGGCCGTGCAGCCGGCCGCGTGCGATGGAGGCGTTCCACAGGCTGTTGAGCGAAAAGACCGCGCCGGGCGCGTGGCCGGCGAAATCCTCGGCCTGCATGACCGCGGCGCCGGCATAGGCGAAGGGGGCGCGCGCGGCGGCGCCGCGGCGGGTGAGCCGGCCGTCGGCATCGCGGAAGAAGTCGCCCGGACCGTCGAAGCCGACGCTCGCCTCCATCCGCGCCAGCAGCAGCAGCGTGTCCATGCGCCGGGGATCGAAGGCCTCGATCAGCCGCGCCAGGCTGGAGCGGCCGGCATCGCGCCAGAAGGCGTCGGCATTGCGGACCAGGAAGCGCGGCCCGAGATGCGGCAGCGCCTTGGCGACGCCGCCGCCGGAATCGAGCAGCGCGGCGCGCTCGTCCGACACGATGACCCGTGGCCGCTCGCGCCGCGCCACCGCCGCCTCCACCTGGTCGGCGAGATAGTGGACATTGACCACGGCGCGCGTGATGCCGGCCTCCGCCAGCGGATCCAGCACATGGTCGAGCAGGGTCTTGCCGGCCACCATCACGAGCGGCTTCGGCCGGTCGTTGGTGAGCGGGCGCATGCGCGTGCCGAGGCCCGCGGCCAGCACCATGCAGCTGTCGATCCCGGTCACGGCGGCGGCACGCGGTCGTCGACCCAGCGCTTGACCTGGGCGAGCGCGGGATGGGCCAGGCAGCGCTGCAGATAGGCCCAGATGCGCGGGATATGGGCGAGGTATTGCGGCTTGCCGTCGCGCTTGTCGAGGCGCACGAAAATGCCCAGCAGCTTGGTCGCCCGCTGCGCGCCGAGGATGGCATAGAGGCGGGCGAAGCTCGCCATGTCGAAACCGGCATCCGCCGCGCGGCGGGCCGCGGCATAACGCGACAGGAGCTGCAGCTCGAGCGTCTCCGGCACGGTGACGCGCGCGTCCTGCAGGAGCGAGACCACGTCATAGGCCGGCGGGCCCATGACCGCGTCCTGGAAATCGATCAGCCCGACCCGCTCGATGCCGTCGCGGTCGGCCAGCCAGATCAGGTTGGGCGAATGATAGTCGCGCAGCGTCCAGGTCTTCGGCGCCTTCTCGACCTCGGCGAAGAGATCGGCCCAGTGCTTCAGGAAGACGTGCTTCTCGCTGGCGGGAATGCGCGCCTGGCTGCGCGGAATATACCAGTCGAGCAGCAGCTCGACCTCGGCGCCGAGCGCCTCGTGGTCATAGGGCGGCAGGCTGTACGGCCCCTTCGGCGTGCCGAGCGTATCCGGCCGGGCGCGGCCATGGAGATGGGCCAGCACGTCGACCGCCGCGGTATAGCGCTCGGCGATCGGCGCCCCGCCCGCCACCACGCCCTCGGAGCCGAGATCCTCGAGCAGCAGGAAGCCCTGGTCGAGATCGATCGCCTCGATCTCGGGCGGCGACAGGCCGGCATCGCGCAGGCCCTCGGCCATGGCGACGAAGGGCACCATGTCCTCGGCGAGATGGGCGATGCGGCTATAGGGCAGGCCGTTGCGGATCGGCGGGCCATCAGGCCGGCGCGGGGCGTTCATCAGCACAACGCGGCGGCTGCCGTCGGTCAGCCGCTCGTAGGTGCGGCTGGACGCATCGCCCTGCAGGTGGCGGCGCGTCGCGCCGGCCCAGCCGGCATTGTCCATGAAGACGCGCAGCGCGACGAGGCGCTGGAGCCGGTCGCGCCAGGCCCCATGGCCGGTCAGCGTCGCCGTGCGGGCGGAAGGGCCCTGCGCCGCGTTCAGCGCGAGCTCGATCTCCAGCCGGTCGCCGGACAGCGCGCCGCCCAGCCGGTCCGGCCATTCGACCAGCAGGAGCGCGTTTTCGGACACGTCGTCCCAGCCGAGCTCGGTGATCTCGTCCGGCGAGATGACGCGGTAGAGGTCGGCATGGATGACCGGGAAACGCTTGAGGTCGTAGGGCTGGATGATCGCGAAGGTCGGGCTCGGCACCTCCAGCGCCTCGTCCTCGGCGAGCGCGCGCACGAGAGCGCGGGCGAGCGTCGACTTGCCCGATCCGAGCTCGCCGGCCAGCGTGACCACGTCGTTCACCTGCACCGCCATGGCCAGATCCATGGCGAAGCGGACGGTCGCCGCCTCGTTGGCGAGCTGGAGGGTGTGGCGCAGCGGTTCGGTCATTCGGCGGCCTTTGAATAATCGCCGAGATCGGCCGGCAGGGTCACCTTGACCTGCGTGCCCTGGCCGGGCGTGCTTTCGACGGAGACATGGCCCTTATGCAGGGCCACGAAGGATTGGACAATGGAGAGGCCGAGGCCGGCGCCCCGGTGATGCGAACCGGTGGTGCGCGTCTCGAACCGATCGAAGATGCGGCCGAGATGTTCCGGCGCGATGCCGGCCCCCTGATCGCGCACCTTGAAGACGATCTGGTCACCGTCGCGCGTCGCGTCAAGGACCACCAGCCCGCCACGCTCGGAAAAGCCGATGGCATTCGACAGGAGATTGAACAGGACCTGGCGGATGCGCTGGCCGTCGGCGCGGAACGAGCCGATGTCGCGCGCCGCGCGCAGCTCCAGCCGGACCTGGCCTTCGGCAAGCCGGTCCTTGACCGCATCGGCCGCGGTCTGCATGGCCTGTCGGATGTCGACCTCGCCGAGATCGAGGCGCATGACGCCGGCATCGATGGTGGCGAGATCGAGCACGTCGTTGATGATCGACAAAAGCGCCGAGGACGAGACGCTGATATAGCCGAGATATTCGCGCTGCTTGTCGTTCAGCGGCCCGACAGCGGCGTCGTCGAGAACCTGGGCGAAGCCGATGATGGTCGTGAGCGGCGTGCGCAGCTGATAGGAGACGTGGTGCACGAAGTCGTTGCGGATCTTCTCCGCGGCTTCCAGCGCCTCGTTGCGCTCGGTCAGGGCGCGCTCGACCATGACCATGTTGGTGACATTGCGGAAGGTGACCAGCGTCGCGCCGTCGGGCAGCGGCGCCGTCACCGCGTCGAGCACGGCGCCGTCGTTGCGGTCGAACCGGAAGCTGCGTGGCTGCCGCTTGGCATCGATGGCGGCGACCGCGGTCTTGATCTCCGGCCAGGCGCTGGCATCACGCAGATAGGGGATGCACAGGCCGGCGATCTGGTCGATATGCGGGCGGGCGTCGAGCAGGCTCTGGTCGATGTCCCAGAACAGGGCGAAGGCGCGGTTGTGCAGCGACAGCCGGCCGTCCGAACCGAACACCGCGACCGCCTCCTCGAGATGGTCGAGCGTCTCGCGCTGCACCTTGCCGAGCGCGGCGACCTGGGTCTCCAGCTGCAGGCGCCGGGTCTGGTCCTCGAAGACATAGGTGACGCCGCCGGCGGGGTCCGGGTTCTGCACCACGCGCAGATAGCGTCCGTTCGGCAGCAGCCATTCATGGCTGCGCGGCTCGGTGTCGATCGCCTCGTAGACCGCATGCAGCGACTTCTTCCATTCGCGGAAATTCGACTGCTCCGGCAGCTTGCGCCGCTCGCGCAACCGGTCCAGCACGTCGCCGTCGGTCGGCTCCTGGTGCAGGAAGGCCGGCTCGAGGTCCCAGAGCAGGCGGAAGGCCTCGTTGTGGAAGACCAGGCGCTTGTTGGCATCGTAGATGGCAACGGCGGTGGCGAGCTGGTCCAGCGTGCGCTTGTGGGTCTCCATCTCGACGGCGAAATGGGTGCGCATCGCCTCGAGCTCGGTAACGTCGACGGCAAGGCCGGCGGCGCCGCGGGGGCCGGGCCGCTCGATGGCGTCGAAAACGCGGCGGGCGCCGGCGGAGATCGCATTGACCCGGCGCAGGAACGGCTCCTGCGCGCCGCGGCAGCGCGCCGCCTCGGCCCGGTCCACCGGTTCGAGCAGCTCCGTGCCCTTCGCCACGGCCTCGGCACCGCTGGCGCTGTCGGTGGCGCGGGCATAGGCCTCGTTGACCCAGGTCAGCCGGCCGTCCGCATCACGAATCCAGGCCGGCATGGGCAGGTCGGCAAGGAAAGCGAGCACGGTCTCGGTGCGCCTGACGAAGCCGTCATGCTCCTCGCGCAGCTTGACCAGTTCCTCGCGCAGGCCCGCCATCAGGCGCAGGCGCAGCACCGCCCGCCCGCCGATGGGCCGGCCCTCGGCCTCCACCGGGCGGCCGTCGGTCGTCACCAGTTCCAGCTTGAACGGCATGCCCGTCCGGCGCAGCAGATCCACGCCGCGCTCGAGCTCGGCGGCCCTTTCGGCGGCGATCCAGGTGCCGAAGGCGAGCACCCGGTGCGGCGCCGCCGGATCGACCAGGTTCTTGACGTCGCCCGAAATCTCCGGCTCGTCGCCTTCGCCCCAGACCACCACGACATGCTGGTCGAGGGTGAGCAGCGCGTTGGCGCGATCGAGGGCAAGCTTCAGCCGGTTGATCTCCTGGCGCGCGACCAGCGTGTCCTCGGCGGCGCGGGTGCGGGTGCGCAGCAGCCCGATGCCGGTGACCACCGCGAAGACAACGATGCCGACATTGAGCCCGAACATCGCCCATTCATGCGCAGCGAGCAGACGGACCGCGTCGCCGACGCCGAGCGCGGTTTCGGCCGCGACCAGGGAGGTCGAGGCAAGCAGGGCGGCCGTGGTGCCGGACAGAACGGCGCCGGCACGGCTCGTCCAGGCGCGTTTCAGCCCGAGGCCGCGTCCGGATGCGTCGTCGACCCTGTCAAGGTCCGGCATCGCCTGTCCTTTGTCCGGCTGATCGTTCGTTCATCTCCGCGCATGCGGCTTCGCGGCGGTGCCGCTCCGCGCCGCGAATCAGTTCCACTCTACCCTCGGCGGGAATCGTGAATTAAGAGTCCGAAACGAGAACGGCGCGACGAAATGTCGGTCATGCACCCGGCGTGGCCGGAACGCCACGGTGGGCGCAGCAATTGGCGAACGGGGAGCGGGGATGAAGCGGCCGGCGCCGGCCGCCCCCCATTCGTCATTCGCTATTCCCCGTTCGCCCGGCGTCAGATCGTCGGCAGGACCTTGCGCATCATCACCGCATCGGCAGTGCCGGTGGCGGTGCGGTAATAGCCCCTGCGCCGGCCGATGATGGAAAAGCCGCGGCGCTGATAGAGCTTCAGCGCCGGTGCGTTCTCCGCCTCCACTTCCAGGAACAGATTGGCAATGCCGGCGCGCATGAGGTCCTTCACATGGGCGTCGAGCAGCTGGCCGGCAAAACCGCGTCCGCGCAGGCGCGGCAGGACGGCGATGGTGAGGATCTCGGCCTCGTCGGCGGCGAGCCGGCTGACGACGAAGGCGCCGATCGGCTGGGTCGCGCGGCGACGCAGGGCATGGGCGAGGATCGAGCGGTCGACCAGCATGGTCTCGAAATCCTGTACGTCCCAGCCACGATGGAAGGAGGCGCCGTGGATCGCCGCCATGTCGCGCGCATCGCCCATGGCCGCCCGATCGAGCACCGGCTCGGCGCGCGGCCACCAGGCCCAGAGGTCGTAGAGCGAGCTCACGGCGCGACCGCAGGCCGGCGCTGCGGGCGCAGCTGCGGCTTGGCGTCCGCGGCCTTGAGATAGAGCGGCCGGC
>NZ_JAPSET010000065.1:0-25507 GCF_026847585.1 Phreatobacter sp. AB_2022a | reverse complement strand
CCGGTCGCTCTCGCGCATTTCGAGGCGCAGCGCCTCGCGCTCGACGAGCCGGAGCCCGAGCCAGCCGGCGACATCCTCCGCGTCGAGCCGCACCGCGGCGGCGGCGAGCGGCCCTTCGATATGGAGACCGACCGGCGGCACGGCATCTGCGCCGGGCGGCGGCTCGGACGCGATGCGCACCTCCGCGTCCAGGTTTCCGGTGCCGAGATCCACGCCGCCACTCCAGCTCACGCGGCCGTTGGCGACGGCAAAGGCCGCCTCGCCGGCCCGCAGGCGCGTGCCGGCGAGGGTCAGCGGCACGTCGAGCGCCGGGAGTTCCACCGGGCGGGCGAGCTCACGCGACATGAGCGCGGCAAAGCCGGCATCGTCCAGCGGCCGGCCGAGATCCTGCGCGACCTCGGCAGCGCGCGTCGCCCGCCGCAGCGCGCCGGGATGGACGCCGGCGACACCGGCACGCGGCCAGGCGTAACGCCCCTCACCGCGCAGGCTGGTCAGCAGTGCCGCCGGGCTCGCCCCCTCGCCGGTCAGCGCGACGGCCAGCGGCCCGGCGCCGGCAGCACCCGGCAGAACCAGCGCGAGCGGCACCCGGTCGAGGCCGACCGTCGCCTGCAGCGCCGTCGCATGGGCGGTCCGGTCGAGCGTGATCTGCCCGGTGGCGCTGCTTCCGCCGAGCCGTGCCGAGATGTCGCGCAGCGCCGTGCGTGCGCCCTGCCGCGACAGCGTCGCGGCAAGCCCCGACAGCGGCGGATAGCCGCCAAGCCCCAGCGTGCCGATGCGCAAGGCGACCTCGCCGTCGACACCATCGACCAGCGTGCGGCTGAAACCGGCATCGGCGGCGCGGCCGGCTTCGGTGTCGATCAGCCAGGCCGGACCGGTCATGAGGCTCATCAGGGCCTCCACGCCGATCGTGCCGAGCTCGAGGCTGCCGATCACCGTGCGCCCGCGGCCAGCCAGTGCCGCCTTCACCTCGGTCGGGCCGATGCGCCCCTCCAGGCCGTCGAGCCGCCAGCCGGCATCGGAAGCTTCGACCCGCATCGCGAGCCGGGCCGCCAGGCTGCCGGCGAGCTCGGAGGGAATGCCGGCGAGCGGCAGGACCGGTGCGAGATCGGGCGCGTTCAAGGAGAGCGCCAGCGCCGTGCGCCCGTCGGTACCGCGGAGGCCGGCGAAACCGGCCAGCACCTCGGCGGCTTCCACCTCGCCTTCGATCGTGACGGGGCCGTTGGCCGGCCTGCCGAGCACGAGCTCGAAGCGCGCCGGCACCGCGGCGGTGCCGAGCGGCACGAGCCCGCCGACGAGGCCGAGCAGCGCGTCGGCGCGGGGCGCCTCCATGACGAGGCTGGTCCGGCCGGCAATGCGCTCGGGGGTGCCAAGGCTGCCGGTGCCGGCGGCATCGAGATGCAGCCACGTCCCGCTGATATGCCCTTCAGCGGCGAGGCCGAGGCTGTTGCCCGGCCCGGCGCGGAAACGGATGCCGAGGTCGGCGCCGCCGAGCCAGGCCGCCCGCTCGGCGACGAACCGGCCGAGCGGCGCAGTCTGCGCATCGCGGCCGAGCAGGGCGACGAGGCCATCGACGCGCTGCGCCGTGATCCGGCCGGCGGCCTCGCCGGTCAAGGGTCCCGAAAGACCGTCGAGATGGCCGCTCACGTCGATGCCGAGGCCGGCGAGGTCGGCAATGGCGAGGCGCTCGGCTCGGACGCCGTGGCCGTCCGAGCGCAACATCAGGTCGAGACCGCGCGCCGACAGGCCGGCCAGCGTCGCTTCGCCCGCCTTCAGCTTGAGCGCGATGTCGGTACCGGGATCGAGCCTTGCGCCGGCGCCGCGCGCGAGCCGCCCGAGCAGGTCGAGATCGAGCATCTCGGCGGCGAGATCAAGCGCGAGCCCGTGCCGGCCGGACGGGGGCATGTCGATGGCGACACGGCCGCGGGCATCGCCCGCCGCCGTCGCGGCCTCCAGCCGATCCAGCACCAGGCGGCCGGGGCCTGCCGTGACGGCGGCGCTCAGGCGGATCGGATCGTCGAGCATGCCGGCAGGCGTCGGCTGGCCGTCGAGCCAGGACATGAGCAGGCCGGGGCGCGCCGCCTGCAGGCCGAGTGTGCCGGCAAAGCCGAGCGCCGGCTTCAGCGTGACGCGTCCCTTCAGCTCCAGCGCCGCCTCGCCTGGCAGGCGGGCGTCAAGCCGCCCAGCGGTCCAGCCGGCGGCGGCGCCGGCAAGATCGGCCCTGACGTCGGAGACGAGGGCGCCGCCAATGGTCAGCCCGCCAATGTCGAGGCCGAGCGTCACGGGCAGATCGGGGCCGGCCAGCGCCGGCGCGGCGGCAAGCAGCGCCGTCAGCACGTCGCGCGGCGTCCGCGGCGCGCCGGCGGTTTCCGTCAGCCGGTCGAGGTCGACCTGCCGTGCCGTGAACACGGCTTCGAGCGCCGGCCTGTCGCCCCAGAGGTAGCGCAGGGAGCCGGTCGCGCGCGCCGCACGCTCGGCGGGGCCAAGCATGGCCTCGGCCCGCTCGAACACCAGGGCATCGGCGGTAGCCGCGGCCGGCCCGGCGATGCGCCAGGGCAGCGAGCCGGCCCGGCCGCTGATGACCACCATGCCGTCGAAGCGCGGATTGCCCGGCCCGCCGGTCTCGCCCTCGGCTTCGAGGGAGAGGCTGCTCAGCGGATCCTGGGCGCGCAGCCGGAGCGCCAGGCCGCCATGTTCGGGAAAGCTCGCCAGCAATTGCACCGGCACGGCCCGCTCGGCCGTCACGGCCTGGCCCTCGAGCCGCACGGGTCCGCGCGTGCCGCGCGACTCGCCCTGCAGCGCAATGCGCTCGGCGATCAGCGTCTGCCGTCCGGAGGCGTCGGCGACCGCCAGGCGGGCGTTCTCCACCGTGATCTCCTCGGCGGCCAGCGCCTGGCGCGGCAGTCCGCCCTCGCGGATGGTCAGATCGACGTCGCGCAGATGCACCGCGGTCAGGGCCACCTCGCCGCGCATGAGCGGCGCCACCCTCAGCTCGCCGCGCAGCCGGCCGATCTTGGCGCCGGTCTCGGCGCTGCCGATGGTCACGTCGCGGGCATCGATCGTGATCGCCGGCAGAAGGCGCACGGACAGGTCGCCGCCGATCGTCACCGGCAGGCCGACTAGCCGGGAGGCTTCGGCTTCGATCAGCGGCTTGTGCCGGGTCCAGTCGATCAGCCACGGACCGGCGAGAGCCGCAAGGATCGCCATGATCAGGGCGATCCCGATGGCGAGAAGCGTGTTCTGCACGATGAACGATCCGGCGAAGGCCTGTCTGACCGCCCGATTCTAGGCGATCGTGGCTGCGATCGGAAGGCCGAAAGCCCTCCGATCGCCCGCCGTCAGCGGATCGGGTTGTCCTGGCGGCCGAATCCCCAGCCGAAGCCGGCGGTGGGCGGCACCAATTGCGGCAGCTGGATCGTTTCCGGCCGCGGCCGGCAGACACGCCGCGTCCAGCGCGCATCGTGGCGGGCGAGGTCCAGGTGGAAATGGTCGTAGTGGAAGGTGTTGTAGCCGGGCCCGAGCACGGTGGTGAAATGGTCGCAGGCGCGAATGAACACCTCGCGCAGGAAACCTGCTTCACGGGTGTCGCCGCGCCAGTCCTGGCGGACCACCACGGTCTGGCCGTTGTTCAACACGAAGGCGAAGACGTCGAGCGCGTTGCCATAGGCGTGTTCGGACATGCGCGCGCGGGAGCCGCCGACCATGCCGCGGCAGGCGAAGGAGCCGGCCTTGACCTCGACGACGGTCGCGCCGAGCCAGCGCTGGGCCGCCGGCTGGACGGCGTTGTCGATCCAGCGGTCGACGGTCGGCACCATCTGGCAGGCGAGCGTCTGGGGGCGGCTGTAGCTCACCGCGCCGTGCGACTGGGCCGCCACCCGCAGCGGATAGTCCATGCCGCAGCCGCCCGGACCGTTGATGGCATTCGTCCGCTGGACGTAGCGCGACATCTGCACCGCGCCCGAGGACATGCAGCGGCTTTCGAGCTCCGAACGCCAGGCCTCGCGCCGCTCATAGGCGAAGCGGCCGCAGGCGGCGAGCGCCAGCCCGACGGCGACGAAAATGCCCCATCGCACCGCCCTGCGGCGGATCAAGTCTCTGCCGTACGCAATACTCACCGGCCCGTCCCGACAATTTGCGAGATGCCCCTAACCCGGCATTCATCATGACCGAGCGAGGTGAACGGCGACCCAACAAATGGGGTTAAGCAGGTCTTAAGGCGGAGGCCCGCCGCGAAACGCTTGCTTTGCCCCGCCGCGCGGCCTAACCGAAGGTTCGGGCAACGGCGCCGGCGGGTCTCGCAGGCCCTCGCGGGGACCGCACGAGCCCGCCCTTTTGCGAAGGCAGTTCGACGGCATGCCCCAGCGCTTCAACGACCCGGCTTTGATGGAGGCCCTCGGCACGCTCGCCGGCGCGGCGGGCGAGCGGATCATGGCCCATCACGGCTGCTCGGCGGCAGCCAAGACCGACGGCTCGCCGGTGACCGCGGCGGACGAGGAGGCCGAAGCCATCATCCTCGCCGGGCTGGCGCAACTCCTGCCGGGCGTGCCGATCCTCGCCGAGGAATCCGCCGCGGCGGGTCGGCTTCCCGACCGCACCGATCTTTTCATCGCCGTCGACCCGCTCGACGGGACGCGCGAATTCCTGGCCGGCAACGGCGAGTTCACCGTCAATATCGCCCTCGTCGCCGGGGGCGAGCCGGTCGCCGGCATCGTCTATGCGCCGGCGCGCCATCGCCTGTGGCTGGGGGCCGCCGGCAAGGCCGAAGCGATGACGCTCGTGCCCGGTGCCGCGATCGCCGCCGCGCAGAACCGCACACCGATCCGCACCCGCCCGGTGCCGGCCGGCGGACCGGTCGCCTTGGTGAGCCGCTCGCATCCCGAGGCGGCGGCCGAGGACTTTCTGGCGCGCCATGGCGTGACGCGCCGGCAGCCGATGGGCTCCTCGCTGAAATATGCGGTTATCGCCGAGGGCGGCGCCGACCTCACGGTCCGCTTCGCGCCGATCACCGAATGGGACATCGCCGCCGGCCACGCGCTGCTGGTCGCCGCCGGCGGCCGGATGGCGATGCCCGATGGCCGGCCGATCAGCTATGGCCGCGCCGAGATCGGCTTCAAGACCGCCTCGTTCCTCGCCTCCAGCGGCGCGCTGAAGCTCTCGGCCGGATAGCGGACGGCGGGTTCGCCATCTCACGGTCCCCCGCCGGCTGGTCGCTCCGGCCCCTTCGCCAGTTGCCCGTGGATCAGCATTCCGGCCAGCATGGCCGCGACGAAGACGGCGGTCGGGGCAAGGCCGAGGACCAGCGACGCCACGGCAGGGCCCGGGCAGAGCCCGGCCATGCCCCAGCCGATGCCGAACAGGGCGGAGCCTGCGACGAGCCGGCCGTCGACAGCGGTCTTCCCCGGCAGTTCGAAGCGCTCGGCGAGCGCCGGCCGCGGCAGGCGGCGACGCGCGAGCGTTGCGAGGCCGGCGACCGCGACGGCGCCGGCCAGCACGAAGGCGAGGCTCGGGTCCCAGGGGCCGGTGATGTCGAGAAAGCCGCGGACGCGGGCCGGATCGAGCATGCCCGACAGGGACAGGCCGAAGCCGAACAGAAGGCCAGAGGCGAGCGCCGCAGCGAGACGGAGCGCGATCATGGCTGGACCCATCCCATGACGAGAACGGTCAGGATGCCGGTGGCGAGGAAGGTCGCGACGGCCGCGAACGAGCGCGGCGACAGGCGGGCGAGCCCGGCAACGCCGTGACCGCTGGTGCAGCCCGAACCGAGCCGGGTGCCAAATCCGACGAGCAGGCCGGCTGCTGCAACCACGGCCAGCGACTGCGTGACATGGACCGCCGGCCAGGCGCCGACGCCAAGGCGATAGGCAAGCGGGCCGGCGAGCAGGCCGAGGACGAAAGCCAGGTTGGCCGCCAGCCGTTCGTCCGGCCTGCGGGCGAGGCCCGCGACAATGCCGCTGATGCCGGCGACGCGGCCGTTGAGCAGCATGAGCAGGGCGACCGACAGGCCGATCAGCAGGCCGCCGGCGAACGAGGCGGCATATCCGGTCATCGGGCGGCCTCCGTACCCCTGGCGATATCGGCGCAGAAGATCGCGTGCAGCGCGCCGACGAGATCGGCTGCCTTGGTGCCGGTCAGCCGATAGAAGATGCGCTTCGACAGCCGGCGCGTCCGGACGATGCCGGCCCGGCGCAGCACGGTGAGCTGCTGCGACAGGGTCGGCTGGTGGATGCCGAGCCGCTGCTCCAGCTCGCCGACCGAAAATTCGCCCTCGACCAGCGTGCAGACGAGCATCAGGCGGTGGCGGTTGGCGAGCGTCTTCAAGAGCTCGGCCACCTCGCCGGCGCGCTCCTGAAGCGGGCTCTCCGTCACGTCGTCCGCGGCATCACCTGTCATGACGTCATCCCCAGGCTGCGCCGGTCAGCGCGTCGAGCGGAAACTTGAGGTAGCGGCGGCCATCGGGTCCAGGTTCCGGCAGGCGGCCGCCGCGAATATTGACCTGAAGCGCGTGCAGGATCAGGCGCGGCATCGGCAAGGTCCGATCGCGCGCCTCGCGCAGGGCGATGAAATCCGCCTCGTTCCGGCCGGCAATGTGGGGGTTGTCGCGCTTCTGCTCGGCGACCGAGCTCTCCCAGCGCGCCGGGCGGCCGCCCGGGCGATAGTCGTGGCCGGTGAACAGCCGCGTCCCGTCCGGCAAGGCCAGGATCGCCTCGATCGAGCGCCAGAGCCGGCGGGCCGAACCGCCCGGGAAATCGGCCCGCGCCGTGCCGCTGTCGGGCATGAACAGGGTGTCGTGGACGAAGGCGGCATCGCCGACCACGTAGGTGACCGAGGCGAGCGTGTGGCCGGGCGAGAACATGACGCGCGCCTCGAGGCTGCCGATCATGAAACGGTCGCCGTCGGCGAAGAGATGGTCCCATTGCGAGCCGTCGACGGCGAGATCGTCGAAGCCGTAGATCTCCTTCCAGAGTGATTGAACGTCGACGATGCCGGCCCCGATCGCCGTCGGCGCGCCGGTCCTCGCCTTCAGATAGGCCGCGGCCGAGAAATGGTCGGCATGGGGGTGGGTGTCGAGGATCCAGGCGACGGTCAGCCGCTTCTGCGCGACATGGGCCAGAATGGCATCGGCGCTGGCGGTCGCCGTCGAGCCGGACTTTTCGTCGAAGTCGAGGACGGGGTCGACGATCGCCGCCATGCCGGTGGCGGGATCGGCCACGACATATTGGACGCTCGACGTCCTCGGCTCGTAGAACGCCGTCACATCGGGCCTGACGGGGCTGGCGGCGGCACGTTCGATCATGATCGGCATTCTCCCCATGCACGTATCGGTCCAGCATACATTATATAATTAAGTAAATTGTATAATATGGCGCGAGCAAGGCGCCCCTCGCGATCGCCCGCAACATCGGCCAGCCGGCTGATCGCACTCATGAATTCCATGTCCCTGGAAACGATCAAAACTGTAGTTTTGAAATATTCCAAAATGTTTTCAGAGGCTTGTACGGGTTGCGGGCCACGTTAGGATGCGGGCTCGAAGCTCCCGGTACGTCACTGCGGGCCGAACCACAGCGCCGCGGCCGCTCCTCCCATGTCGGCCAGCACAAGACCTGGCGGAGACCAGACCATGACTTTCACCACCACCCGTCGCGCAGTTCTCGGCGGCGCCGCGCTCTCGGTCCTCTCCCCGGCGCTGCTGCGCGCCCAGGCGCGCCAGCTCAACCTCTATTCCTCGCGCCATTACGACACGGACGAGGCGCTCTATACCGACTTCACCAAGACGACCGGCATCACCGTCAACCGGGTCGAGGCACAGCCCGACCCGCTGATCGAGCGGATGCGCTCGGAAGGCGCCAATTCCCCGGCCGACGTGCTGATCACCGTCGATGCCGGCCGGATTGAGCGCGCCCGCGAGGCCGGCCTGCTGCAGCCCTTCGCCTCGGAGGCCCTGGCGAGCCGCATTCCCGCGGCCTATCGCGATCCCGAGGGCCACTGGTTCGGCTTCTCGACCCGGGCCCGCGTCTTCCTCGTTTCGCGCGAGCGGGTCGCCGACGGGGCGATCAGGACCTATGAGGACCTCGCCGATCCCAAATGGAAGGGCAAGGTGCTGATCCGCTCCTCGACCAATGTCTACAACCAGTCGCTGACCGGCTCGATCCTCGCGGCTCACGGCGCCGAGAAGACCGAGGCCTGGGCGCGCGGCGTGGTCGCCAACTTCGCCCGTCCGCCGCGCGGCGGCGATACCGACCAGATCAAGGCGGTGGCGGCCGGCGAAGGCGATATCGGCATTGCCAACACCTATTATTTCGGCGCCCTGGCGCGCTCGACCAAGCCGGAGGACAAGGCGATCGTCGAGAAGGTCCGCATCGTCTTCCCGAACCAGGGCGACCGCGGCACCCATGTCAACATTTCCGCCGCCGGCATCGCCCGCCACGCCAAGAATATCGAGGCGGCGCGTGCCTTCCTCGAATATCTCTCGACCCCCGGCGCCCAGCGCTACTTCGCCCATGGCAATTCGGAATATCCGGCGGTGGCCGGCGTCGAATGGCCGGCGGTGCTGACGTCCTGGGGCCAGTTCAAGGCGGACGCGCTGAATGCCGGCGTCTTCGCCCGCAACAATGCGGAAGCGCTGAAGATCATGGACCGCGCCGGCTGGAAGTGACGGCGTGACCGACAGCCTTTTCGATGCCGCGCCCGGCGCGGCACGGCCCGACAGCTGGCGCCCGGCCCCCTTGGCCGGGCGCGGCTTTCTGGTGGCCCTCGCCATTGGCCTCGCCGGTCTCGTCGCCCTGCCGATCCTGGCCGTCGGGACGAGCCTCCTGCGCCCGCCGGGGACCGCGATCGGCCATCTCGCCGAGACCGTGCTGCCGGAGATCCTGCTCAACAGCCTGGGGCTGATGGCCTTCGTCGGCCTGGGCACGGCGGTGATCGGGGTCGGCACCGCATGGCTCGTGACGCTCTGCCGGTTTCCCGGCTCGCGGGCGCTCGAATGGCTGCTGCTCACGCCGCTCGCCATTCCCGCCTATATCATCGGCTACGCCTATACCGACGCACTGGCCTTTGCCGGCCCCGTCCAGTCGTCGCTGCGCACGCTCACCGGCTGGTCGCACGGCGACTACTGGTTCCCGAACGTCCAGTCGCTCTGGGGCGTCAGCACGATGCTGACGCTGGTACTCTATCCTTACGTCTTCCTGCTGGCGCGCGCGGCCTTTCTCGACCAGTCGGTCTGTGTGCTGGAAGCAGCCCGCACGCTCGGAACCGGCCCCTGGGGCGCCTTCTTCCGGGTCGGCCTGCCGATGGCGAGGCCCGCGATCGCCGCCGGCGTGGCGCTGGCGCTGATGGAAGCCCTGGCCGATTTCGGCACGGTGGAATATTTCGGCGTCACCACCTTCACCACGGCGATCTACCGCACCTGGTTCGGCATGGGCGACCGGGTGGCCGCCTCGCAGCTCGCCACCGCCCTGCTCGTCTTCGTGCTGGCGCTGGTGGCAATCGAGCACGGGGCGCGGCGCGGCCGGCGGTTCGGCGGCGGCGTCCGCCGCCACCGGCGCCTGGTGCCGCTGCAGCTGAAACCGCTGGCCGCGGCCGGCGCGATCCTTGCCTGCGCCCTGCCGGTCCTGGCCGGCTTCGCCATTCCGGTCGCGGCGCTGATCAGGCTGCATGCCGATGGCGGCGATCCCCTGCTCGGCGCCCGCTTCCTGACCTATGCCCGCAATTCATTCGTGCTGGCGGGCGCCGCCGCCGTGCTGACCGCAGGGGTCGGCGGCCTCGTCGCCTATGCCGCACGGCTCGCCCCCGGCCTTGCCAGCACGACCGCGATCCGCATCGCCAGCATCGGCTATGCCGTGCCGGGCACGGTGATCGCGGTCGGCATCCTCGTGCCGCTCGGCGCCTTCGACAATGCGCTCGACGGCTGGGCCAGGGCGACTTTCGGCGCGGGCACCGGCCTCGTCCTGTCCGGCACGGCCGTGGCGCTGCTCTACGCCTATCTCGTGCGCTTCCTGGCGGTCGCCGTCGGGCCGGTCGAGGCCGGCCTGCACAAGATCCCCGCAACCTTCGACGCCGCTGCGCGCACGCTCGGCGAGACGCCCTACGGGGTAGCCTTCCGCGTGCACGCGCCGCTGCTGCGCCGTTCGCTTCTGACCGCCGCCCTGGTCGTCTTCGTCGACACCCTGAAGGAGCTGCCGGCAACCCTGATCATCCGGCCTTTCGATTTCGATACGCTTGCCGTGCGCGTCTACAACCTCGCCTCCGACGAGCGGCTCGCCCAGGCCTCGACCGGCGCGCTGGTCATCGTCGCCATCGGGCTCGTGCCGGTGATCCTGATGACGCGGATGATCGCCTGGGAACGCGCGGCGGGCGAACGCTCGGCCTCGTGAGGCTCAGGCATCCTCCACCGGGTCCGGTATATCGAGATCGAGCAGGGCCGAGCTCAGGCCCTTGCCATGGGCGTCGAGCGCCAGGGAGCGGGTGACGCCGCCGCCGAGCGCATCCTCCAGCACGAAGTTCAGCGCGCCGAGGCTCGGAATTTCGTAACGCGTCACCCGGCCGTGGACGATGCCGGTGAAATGGGCGCGCACACGCTCGGCGGTGACATGGCGGACGAGGTGCGGATAGTCGGCCTCGTCGAAGGCGATCAGCGAAATGTTCGATATGTTGCCCTTGTCGCCGGTGCGGGAATGGGCAATGGCGCGCAGCTTCATTGCTCAGGGCTCCAGCATGGTGACGGCGGGCGAGACCTTCGCCTCGGGCAGCAGCACCGAAAGAATCGCCATGACCTCGCGCGCCGACCGCGTCACGCCGCCGCCGCCGGCCGGGCCGTTGGTGTAGAGGGTCTCCACCTCGCCGCCGATCCGCACCGCTTCGGCGAGGCTGTCGGTGCGCCCCGCGACCCTCAGGCGGACCTCGTAAGGCTCGGCCGCGCCGGCCGCCCGCGCCTCGCCATGCAGGGCATCGAGGCCGATCAGGTCGAAGCGCAGCTCGCTCGCCGCGACAGCCGTCAGCGCCAGCCGCTCGCGCACGATGTCACGCGCCAGCCTGGCGCGGCTGAGCGCGCCGGGCCCGGCATAGGAGATCTGGCCTTCGCCGACGAAGCCATCGACATAACCAACCGACACCTTGACGAGGCCGGTCTTCGGCCGGCCGCGCGCGCCTTCGACCCGCACCCGGTCGGGCCCGGCCGGCATGACGCGAACCGCAGAGAAATCGGCGACGACGTCGGGCTGGTAATAGGCCGAGGGGTCGTGCACCTCGTAGAGCACCTGTTCCTTGCAGGTCGCCGGCGTGATCAGGCCGCCACTGCCGTCGACCTTGCCGATGACGATGCCGCCCTCGGCGTCGATCTCGCCGATCGGGAAGCCGAGGCGGGCAAGGTCCGACACGTCCTTGACGCCGGGATCGGCGAAATAGCCGCCGGTGATCTGGCCGGCGCATTCCAGGAGATGGCCGGCGAGCGTGCCCCGGCCGAGCGCGTCCCAATCGTCCAGCGCCCAGCCGAATTCGTGAACCAGCGGCCCGAGATAGAGCGCGGGATCGCCGACCCGGCCGGTGACGACGATGGCGGCGCCCGCCGCCAGGGCCGCGGCGATCGGCGCGGCGCCGAGATAGGCATTCGCCGACACGATGCGGTTGCCGAGCTCGGCCACGGCGAGGCCGGTCTCCAGCGCGCGATAGGTGCCGGCCTTGACCTCGTCCAGGACGTCGTCGCCGGTGACGGCCGCCACGCGCAGATGGCCGAGCCCGAGCGCCCGGGCGGTCTCGCGCGCCTTGGCCGCGGCGGCGAGCGGATTGGCCGCGCCCATATTGGTGACGATCCGGACGCCGCGCGCGGCGGCGGCCGGCAGCACGGCGCGCATGCGCGCTTCGAGCAGCGGGTCGAAACCCGCACCAGGATCCTTCAGGCGGGCGGCCTGCGCCAGCGCGATGGTACGCTCGGCCAGGCATTCGAACACCAGGTAGTCGAGCGCGCCATGTTCGGCGAGTTCGACCGCCGGTTCGATCCGATCGCCGGAATAGCCGGCGCCGGCGCCGATGCGGATGGTTCTCATGCCGTGCCCTGCCTTTGACCGCGCCGATTGCAGCAGCCGGGACGTTGCCTGTCCAGCCGCCGGCGGCAGGGCTGCCGCCCGCCTCATGCCGGATCTGGACGCTCGTTTCGTCCGATATCGAGCCTGGACCGGATGCCGGTTCGCGGTGTCAGCGCCGGCTGCGGAAGAAATCCTTCAGCAAGGCCGCGGCCGCCGTCTCGCCGATGCCGCCATAGACCTCGGGGCGGTGATGGCAGGTGGCGTCGCCGTAGAGCCGGACGCCATGATCGACGGCTCCGCCCTTCGGATCACCCGCGCCGTAATAGAGCCGGCGGATGCGGGCGAAGGATATGGCGCCGGCGCACATCGGGCAGGGCTCGAGGGTGACATAGAGATCGCAGTCGATGAGCCGCTCGGAGCCGAGCGCGGCGGCGGCGGCCCGGATCGCCACGATCTCGGCATGGGCGGTCGGGTCCTTCAGGCCGAGCGTGAGGTTGCCGGCGCGCGCCAGCACGACGCCGTCGCGCACGATCACCGCCCCGACCGGAACCTCGCCGCGCTCGGCGGCGAGCTCGGCCTCCCGCAGCGCAAGATCCATCGGCGTCGGTACGGACTCCCTGCTGTCTCTCGCCATTTCCTTATCGCTGTGCTAAAGGCGCCGGTTCCTGCCGGGGCACCCGGCCGCGCACGCCTGAAGGCGCCGCGACAACCGCTTCTCACGAGATCCCCATGCCCCGCAAGCGCGACGATGATCGTCCGGCCCCGAGCCGGACGCGGAAAACCGTTTCTGAACCGGCCCCGACGAGCGCCGAAACCACCGAAACCGGCAAGGTCAAGGCGACCAAGGCCAAAGCCAAGGCCGTAGCGGCGGACAAGCCGGCCGCCGCCAAAGCGACCAAGACCAAGACCGCGACCAAGACAGCCGTCGCGGTCGCCGCCGAGCCGAAGCCGAAGCGCGCCGCCAAGGCCGCTGTGCCGGACATGGCGAGCGAGCCCGCCCCGAAGCCGAAGCGTGCCAAGAAGGACGCCGTGGCAACCACCGAGACCGTCGAGGCGGCCCCGAAGCGCACGACGCGCAGGGCCGCGGCCGCCCCAGAGGTTGTGGCCGAGGATCCGGTGCCGGCGAAGAAGGCGCGCAAGGCCGCGCCGAAAACCGAAGCCGAGGCCCCGGCCGCCGGGGTCGAGCCGGCCGAGCCCGCGCGCCCGAAGGCCGAAGCCAAGCCGAAGCGCGCGCCGAAGGTGGCCGAAGCGCCGGCCGAGGCGCCTGAATTTCTCGACGACATCGACGAGGATCCGGTGGTCAAGGCGCTTGCCGCCGAGGCCGGTTTCGAGCCCGCAAAGCGTGCCCCGCGCGAGCGCAATGGGGAGCGTGGCCGGTTCGATGATCGCGACGCAAGGCCGGCGCGTGGCGGACGCGACGAGCGCCCGCGCCGCTTCGGTGACCGCGACGAGCGGCCCCGCCGCTTCGGTGACCGCGACGACCGGCCGCGGCGCGACTGGAACGATGTGCGCGGCAATCGCGACCGCAACAGCGTGCCGCGCAGCCGCGACCGCGAGGTCGAGCCGGTCAATCGCGGCGAGGAGCGGATCGCCCGCGTGCTCGCCCGCGCGGGTCTCTGCTCGCGCCGCGAGGCCGAGGAGTGGATCGAGGCCGGCCGGGTCAGCGTCAATGGCGAGGTGCTGACCTCGCCCGCGCTCAACGTCACCCCGCAGGACGTGATCCTGGTCGACGGCGAGAAGCTGCCCGAGCGCGAGCGCACGCGGCTCTGGCTGTTCCACAAGCCGGCGGGCCTGGTCACCACGACCAGCGATCCCGAGGGCCGGCCGACCATTTTCGAGCGCCTGCCCGAAGACCTGCCGCGCGTGATCACCGTCGGCCGACTGGACATCAACACCGAGGGCCTGCTGCTGCTGACCAATGACGGCGGCCTGGCGCGGGTTCTGGCCCTGCCGGCCACCGGCTGGCTCCGCCGCTACCGGGTGCGCGCCCATGGCATCATCGACCAGGCGACGCTCGACCGGTTGCGCGGCGGCATCGAGGTCGACGGCATCGAATACGGACCGATCGAGGCCGAACTCGACCGCGTCCAGGGCACCAACAGCTGGCTGACGCTGTCGCTGCGGGAAGGCAAGAACCGCGAGGTCAAGAATGTGCTCGGCGCCATCGGCCTCGACGTCAACCGGCTGATCCGCGTGTCCTTCGGCCCGTTCCAGCTCGGCGAGCTCGCCGAGGGCGAGGTCGAGGAAATCAAGACGCGGGTGCTGCGCGATCAGCTCGGCGAGGACCTGGCCGAGCTGGCGGGCGTCGAGTTCGACCGCCCGGTGTTCGAGCGGATCGGCGAGCGCGAGGAGCGGCGCAGCCGCGGCGACCGGCCGGCCCGGTTCGAAGCACGCGGCGAGCGGCCGCAGCGCGACATGGGCCGGAGCGACCGGCCGGGCCGGTTCGGCAACCGCGACGACCGACCCTCGCGGTTCGGACGCGACGACGAGCGCGGCGGCCGGTTCGGCCGCGACCGGCGCTTCGAGAGGGACGGCGAGGACGACCGGCCGCGCGGCAAGAGCCCCGAACATCGCTTCGGTTCGCGCGCCCGCATCTGGCGCGATGGCGAGGCGACCGATGCCGGCCCGATCCAGAAGGCGCGGCCCGGCTTCAAGGGCGACCGGGCGCGGAGCGCCCGTGAGGATGGCGAGCGCACGTTCAAGCGCGGCGCGCCGCTGACCGATTCCAAGGGCCGCCGCGTCCGCTTCGAGCGGGTGGGCGGCGACGAGGCGCCGGCGCGCGACCGCGATGCCGGCCGGGACGACCGCGGGTTCCGCGACAGGCCGCGCCGTTTCGAAGAGCGTGGCGACCGCTCGTTCGGCGAGCGGCCTGATCGCGGCTTCAAGCCGCGCGGCGAGCGTTCGTTCGGCGACCGCCCCGACCGGGGCTTCAAGCCGAGGGGCGAGCGCTCGTTCGGCGACCGACCCGACCGCGACTTCAAGCCGAGGGGCGAGCGCTCGTTCGGCGACCGCCCCGACCGGGGCTTCAAGCCGCGCGGCGAGCGCTCGTTCGGCGACCGACCCGACCGCGACTTCAAGCCGAGGGGCGAGCGCTCGTTCGGCGACCGACCCGACCGCGGTTTCAAGCCGAGGGGCGAGCGCGCGTTCGGCGAGCGGCCCGACCGCGATTTCCGCGCGAAGGGCGACCGTCCGTTCGGCAAACGCGACGGCGATCGTCCCGATCGCGACTTCAAGCCGCGCGGCGAGCGCTCGTTCGGCGACCGGCCGAACCGCGGCAAGGACTTCGGCAGCCGGGATTCCGGCGGCAAGGGCTTCGGCGGCAAGCGCGGCGATCGCCCGGGCAGCGACCGGCCGGGTGGCGGCAAGCCGTTCGGCAAGGGGCGTCCGCCCGGCGGCCGGCCGGGTGGAGGCAAGCGGGAGCGCTGAGGCGTGCGCATCGTTGGCGGCCGTTTCAAGGGGCGCACGCTCGCCGGGCCGAAGTCGGACGCCATCCGTCCGACCTCGGACCGCCTGCGCGAAAGCCTGTTCAACGTGCTGGCCCATGGCTATGGCGATGCCTGTGCGGGCGCGCGGGTGATCGACCTGTTCGCCGGCACGGGGGCTCTCGCGCTGGAAGCTCTCTCGCGCGGCGCGGTTTTCGCGGCGCTGGTCGATCAGGGCACGGAAGCCCGCGGCATCATCCGGGGCAATATCGACGCGCTCGGCCTGTCGGGCGTCACCAATGTGCTGAGGCGCGATGCCACCCGTCTCGGGGCGGTCGCGCCCTTCGAGCCGTTCACGCTGATGTTCTGCGATCCGCCCTACGGCAAGGGTCTTGCCGAACGGGCGCTCGCCTCGGCGCGCGACGGCGGCTGGCTCAGCCCCGGCGCGCTCGTCGTCGTCGAGGAGACCGCGGACGCAGCGCTCGACCTGCCCGCCGGCTTCGCCGTCGAGGAACGGCGAAGCGCGGGCGACACCCAGCTCGTCATCGCGCGGCGGGATTGAGCCGGCGGCAGGCGTGCGCGCCGGCTATTTCTTGAGCAGGTCGCGGATCTCGGTGAGCAGCACAATGTCGGCCGGCGGCGCAGCCGGTTCGGCCGGCGCGGCGGCCTGCTGCTTCTTCAGGCGGTTGATCGCCTTGACCAGCAGGAACAGGATCCAGGCGATGATCGCGAAGTTCAGCGCGACGGTGATGAACTTGCCATAGGCGAGGACGGCGCCCTGCTTCTGGGCGTCGACGAGGTTGCCGGCCGTCACGGCCTTGCTCAGCCCGATGAAGTAGTTGGAGAAATCGAGGCCGCCGATGATCGCGCCGATGATCGGCATGAAGATGTCGCCGACCAGCGAATCGACGATCTTGCCGAAGGCCGCGCCGATGATCACGCCGATGGCGAGATCGACGACATTGCCTTTGAGCGCGAACTCCCTGAATTCCTTGAGCATCCAGCCCTCCTGCCGGTGAACGCGGCCAGGCGCGCCGCGCGCCTGGCCGCGCTACGTTTGGCGGATTCGGCGGCACTTGCAACGTGTTATGGCGTGCGGCGGAGCCGGCATTCGGCAACCGCAGAGCCGCCGTGGCGGTACGGCAACGGATATTGGACAGCCGGCGGCCGCCGTGATGAAGTCGGTTTGCCAGCAAAACCGGCGGGTCGCGCCCTGTCGGGCGGACGCGGCGGCGACAGGAAAGGGCCGGGTCAGTCAATGACTTTGGGCTTCGTCATCATCGTCACGGCGCTCGCCTATCTCGGCGGGCTGTTCCTGGTTGCCTATATCGGCGATCGCCTGAAGGCGCAGGGCCGCACCGTCGTCAGCCGGGCCTGGATCTATCCCCTGTCGCTCGCGGTCTACTGCACGTCCTGGACCTTCTTCGGCTCGGTCGGCCTCGCCGCGCGCAGCGGCTTCGATTTCCTGGCGATCTATGTCGGCCCGATCCTGATGTTCGGCCTGTTCTGGCCGCTGGTCACGCGCATGGTGCGCATTGCCAAGACGCAGAACATCACCTCCGTCGCCGACTTCATCGGCGCCCGCTACGGCAAGAGCCAGGCGGTCGCCGCCATGGTCTGCCTGATCGTCACGGTCGGCACGATCCCCTATGTGGCCCTGCAGCTGAAGGCCGTCTCGTCCTCGCTGCTGACCACCATCAAGCCGTCCGACATCGGCAATATCACCCACGACCTGCCGTTCTTCGGCGACCTCGCGCTGCTGGTCGCCATGGCCATGGCCGCCTTCGCCATGCTGTTCGGCACGCGCCATGCCGACGCGACCGAACACCAGGACGGCCTGATGCTGGCGGTGGCGGCGGAATCGCTCGTCAAGCTCGTCTCGTTCCTCGCCATCGGCGTCTATGTGACCTATGTCATGTTCGACGGCTTCGGCGACCTGTTCGCCCAGGCGGTCGCCCGCCCCGCCATTCTCGCCTCGACGCTGCGCTGGCCGGACTTCAGCACGTTCCTGGCGATGAGCGTGCTGGCCTTCGTCTGCTCCATTCTGCTGCCACGCATGTTCCACGTCGTGGTGGTCGAGAGCTATTCGGTCAGCGAGGTCAGGCGCGCGGCCTGGCTGTTCCCGATCTACCTCATCGCGATCAACCTGTTCGTGGTACCGATTGCGCTTGCCGGCCTCATCCTGTTCCCGGCGGGCAGCTTCGACAGCGACATGACGCTGCTGCTGCTGCCGTTGTCGCGCGACAACGGCCTCCTGACGCTCGCCGGCTTCATCGGCGGCCTGTCGGCGGCCACCGCCATGGTCATCGTCGCCTCGGTCGCATTGTCGATCATGATCTCCAACGACGTCGTGATCCCCTCGCTTCTGAAGCTGCGCGGCCAGCTGCCGTCGGACGCGAGCGCCACCGGCGGACGCGGCGATCTCGGATCGACCGTCCTGAAGATCCGCCGCACCATCATCCTGGCCGTGCTGATCGCCGCCTATCTCTATTATCACGTTGCCGGCGACGCCCAGCTCGCCTCGATCGGCCTCCTGTCCTTCGCCGCGGTCACCCAGCTCGCCCCCGCCTTTTTCGGCGGCATGTTCTGGCAACGCGCCAATGCCCGGGGCGCCGCCTGGGGCATGGCGGTGGGCCTCGCCATCTGGACCTATACGCTGCTCGTGCCGATGCTTGCCGAAAGTGGCGGCATCGGCCGCACCCTGGTCGCCTCGGGCCCCCTCGGCATCGCGACGCTGAGACCTCAGGAGCTGTTCGGCCTCACCGGTCTGCCGCCGCTCGCCCATGGCGTGTTCTGGTCGCTGCTGATCAATACCGGCGTCTTCCTGATCGGCTCGCTGTCGCGCCGCCCCATCGCGATCGAGGCGCTGCAGGCCAATATCTTCATGCCGAGCGGGCCCCTGGCCTATGCGCCGAGCTTCCGCCTGTGGCGCTCGGCCGTCACCGTCGACGAGGTGCGCGGCACGGTCAGCCGCTATCTGGGCCCGGAGCGCACCAACGCCGCCTTCGCCAGCTACGCCCGGGAGCGCGGCACGCCGTTCGAAGGCGGCGCCGAGGCCGATATCGAGCTGCTGCGCTATGCCGAGCGTCTGCTGGCCTCGGCCATCGGCACGGCCTCCTCCCGCCTCGTCCTGTCGCTGCTCCTGAAGAAGCGCTCGGTGTCGAGCACCGACGCGCTCAAGCTGCTCGACGATGCCAATGCCGCCATGCAGTACAATCGCGAAGTGCTGCAGACCGCGCTCGAACATGCCCGCCAGGGGGTCAGCGTGTTCGACCGCGACGGCAAGCTGATGGTCTGGAACCGGCCTTTCGCCGAAGTCCTGGCCCTGCCGCCCGAGAGCCTGCATATCGGCGCCGGCTTCGACGCCGTGCTGCGCGGGCTCGCCATGCGCGGCGAGTTCGGCGAAGGCGACGTCGAAACCCTCGTCGCCGAGCGTGCCGAGCGGCTTCTCACCGCCACCGAGCCGCAGATCGAGCGCCTCGCCCGCCTCGGCCTGGTGATCGAGATCCGCGCCGCGCAGCTGCCCGACGGCGGCGTCGTGACCACCTTCACCGATGTCACCGCCAGCGTCGACGCCGCCGACGAGCTCGAACGCGTCAACGAGACGCTGGAGCGGCGCGTGCGCGAGCGTACCGAAGAGCTGACGCGGCTGAACGCGGAGCTGGCGCAGGCGAAGGCCGAGGCGGACGAGGCGAACCTGTCGAAGACGCGCTTCCTGGCGGCGGCAAGCCACGACATCCTGCAGCCGCTGAACGCCGCGCGCCTCTATACGACGAGCCTCGTCGAACGGCGCGGCGACAGCGCCGACGCCGACCTCGTCGACAATGTCGACGCTTCGCTGGAGGCCGTCGAGGAGATCCTCGGCGCACTGCTCGACATATCCAGGCTCGATGCCGGGGCCATGAAGGCGGAGGTGACCAGCTTCCGCATCGACGACCTGTTCCGCCAGCTTGCGGTCGAATTCTCGCCGATCGCCAAGCAGAAGGGCCTCACGCTGACCTTCATTCCGTCGGCGCTGGCCGTGCGCTCGGACCGGCGTCTGTTGCGCCGGCTGCTGCAGAATCTGGTTTCCAACGCGATCAAATATACCGCGCGCGGCGGCGTGCTGGTCGGCTGCCGGCGCCGCGGCAACCGGCTGTCGCTGCAGGTGCACGACAGCGGGCCGGGCATCCCGAACAACAAGCAGCGCATCATCTTCCAGGAGTTCCAGCGCCTCGAACAGGGCGCCAAGGCGGCGCGCGGCCTCGGGCTCGGCCTGTCGATCGTCGAGCGCATCGCCCGCGTGCTCGACCACAGGCTGACCGTGCGCTCGAAGATCGGCAAGGGCTCGGTCTTCGCGGTCGAGGTGCCGGTGGCGCCTGCCCTGCCGGCGGTCGCGGCCGGTCCGGCGCCGACGCCGCTGCCCGCCGCGCCGCTCGACGGGCTGGTGGTGCTCGCCATCGACAACGAGCCGAAGATCCTGGAGGGCATGCGCGCCCTGCTGACCGGCTGGGGCTGCCGGACGCTGACCGCCTCGAGCTGGCGCACGGCCCATGAGGAGCTGAACGAGACCCTGGCGATCCCCGACGTGCTGATCGTCGACTACCATCTCGACGAGGGCAACGGGCTGGACGTCGTCATGCAGCTGCGCTGGCGGTTCGGCGCGAGCCTGCCGGCCATTCTGGTGACCGCCGACCGCACCCCCGAAGTGCGCGACCGCGCGCAGGAGAAGAACGTCTACCTGCTCAACAAGCCGCTGAAGCCCGCCGCGCTGCGGGCGCTGCTCGCCCAGTGGCGGGTGCGCAAGCAGGCGGCGGAATAGCCCGGTATCGGGCGTCAGGCACAGGCCTCGGCGACGAAGCGGTCGATGCGGGCAAGGCACTTGTCGGTGTTGGAGCCCGGGAAGCCGATGAAGACGTGACATCCGGCCGGATAGACTTCGAGACTGGCGCTGTTGCCGGCGCTCGCCCAGCGCGCTGCCATGAACAGGCTGTCGTCGACCAGCGCGTCACGCGTGCCCACAGTGAACAGCGCCGGCGGCATGCCTTTCAGATCGGCATGGAGCGGCGAGATGTCGGGGCTCCTGACGTCGCCGCCGTGCAGCAGGAAGTGGCGGACGAACATTTCGATGTCACGCGTGTTCAGGATCAGCTTTTCCGCGCCGAACCGGCGCGCCGAGGGCGTCAGCGCCAGATCGTAGCAGCCGGCATGGAGGTTGGCGCCCCGGAACGGGGTCAGGCCGTGGCGGTCGCGCAGGCGCAGCAGCGTGACCGCCGACAGATGGGCCCCGGCGCTCTCGCCGCCGATGACCAGGCGATCCGTGCCGAACCGCCGCTTGGCCTCGCGGACGAGCCAGAGCGCGGCGCTTTCGCAGTCGTCCGGCCCCTGCGGATAGGGATGTTCCGGCGCCAGCCGATAGTCCACGGAAATGCAGGCGACGCCCGCCCTGTCGACAAGGCGCTCCAGCGCCATGTCGTGCATGTCGGCGGTACCGACCGTCCAGCCGCCGCCGTGGAGGTGCAGATAAACCCCTTTCGGCCGCGACGGTGCGATGAGGCGCAGCGTGATCGGCCCGTGCTTGCCGTCGATCTCGATCGCCTCGGCGCGCGCGGACACGACGGGCGGCGGAAACGGCCCGTTGCCCTCGCGCCTCAGCTTGCGGATCTCCTCGATCGGCGCGCCCCAGGTGTCCCAGCTCGCCATGCGCTTCAGGATCGCCGCATTGACCGCGAGGGCATCCGCCGGCGCATTGGCCGGATCGAAGGCCGCGGGATCGAACTGAACAGGGCTGGCCATGGCGGGCACCATCTCACGAAGAAAGCCGGACTCGGTACGGCGGAACTTGGAAGGCCGAAACTGGCAAGGCCGGACTTGAAAAGACCGGACTTGCGAAAGGCAGGGCCTTCCCCAAAGGGCTAAGCCAAATGGGCGCCAAGCTCAATCGATCACGCATCCGTCGCTAGCCGGCATCGCTGATCCGCGCTAGCATCGCGGGCGTGGATGACCAGGGTTCCCTTTCCGGCCGCAGGACGGCGGGGTTTCCGGCCGCCCCCTTCGCCCTGGTGCTGGGCGGTGGCGGCGCCAAGGGGCTTGCGCATATCCTCGTCATCGAGGCGCTGGACGAAATGGGCATCCGCCCCGAGGTCGTCGCCGGCAGTTCGATCGGCGCGATCATCGGCGCCTGCTATTGCGCCGGCATGACCGGGCGCGAGATCCGCGCCTATGGCCTCGACATGCTGCAGGTGCGGCCGGACGTGCTGCGCCGGCTGATGTCGGCGCGCGTCGGGCGCTTCGCCGACCTCATCCGCTCCGGCCTGACCAACCCGGTCCTGATCGACCCGGAGCTGTTCCTCCGGGTGTTCCTGCCGCCGGCCGTGCCGGTCCTGCTCGAAGATCTCGCCATTCCGCTGACCGTGGTTGCGACCGACTATCATGCCCGCGTCGACATCGGCTATGCGGACGGGCCGCTGATCCCGGCAGTGGCGGGCTCCATGGCCATCCCCGGCGCGTTCAGGCCGGTCGTCCACGAGGGGCGCGTGCTGGTCGACGGCGGCATCCTCAATCCCGTGCCGGTCGACCGTGTCAGCGCCGACATCGTCCTGGCGGTGGATGTCCTCGACGGCTCGTCCCATTGCGGCGTCATCGACGACACCGTGCCCGGGCCGCTGGACGCCCTGTTCGGCGCGGTCGTGCTGATGATGCAGGCGCTGAGCGGCGCCAAGCTCGCCACGCATCGGCCGACCATCCATCTGAGACCCCCGGTGGAGCAGTTCCGTGTCCTCGATTTCCTGAAGGCCGCGGACATCCTGGCCGCCTGCGAGCCGATCAAGGACGAGGTGAAGCGGCGGCTGACCCTGGCGCTCGGGTCGAGCCCGGCCGAGCTCGTGAACGATGCGATCGCCGATCCGTGACCATGGCGCGGCGCCGGCCGGCCAGCCTCAGACGACGCTCGCCAGCACCACGTCGCGCAAGATGTAGGTCGGCGGCTTCCACTGGTCGGACTGCAGGTAGTTGCCGGCGGTGACGGCGACGACGAGATCCAGCGCGGGGATGACGAACAGCCGCTGGCCACCCTCGCCCATGGCCGACCACATGCGTTCGAGCCGTCCCGGCGCCCAGCCCTTCGGCGCGCCGAAGGCAATGTCGACGATCCACCATTGATAGCCGTAGCGGCGCAATTCGTCGGCGCTGACGATCGGCGTGGTCAGCCGGGCGATCCAGTCGGCCGGGACGACCTGCCGCCCGCCGGCCTTGCCGCCGGCCAGCATCATCGTGCCGATCAGCGCGAGATCGCGCGGCGTCATGCGCGCCCCGGAGGCGGCGAAGGGCTCGCCCCTGGCGGTCGCCGCCCAGCCTGTCGGGCCGAGGCCGAGCGGGTCGAACAGATGCTCGCGCGCGAAGGCATGGACCGACTGGCCGGTTCCCTTGGCGATGATGCGGGCGATGAGCGCCGTCGCGCCGCCCGAATAGGTCCAATAGGCGCCGGGCGGCGTGACGACGCGGCGTTCCAGGATGTAGCGATAGCGGTCAGCCGCCAGATCCATGGCGATCTCGCTGTTGGCCGGATCCGAATAGGGCAGGCTCGACTCGTCCCAGTCCGTGCCCATGGTCATGGTCAGGACGTGCTCGATGGTCAGGCGGTCGCGCCCGGCCGAACGCGCGAGGTCGGCATATTCGGGAAAGACGGAAAACAGCGGCGCCTCCGGCGGCGGCACCTTGCCCTGGCCCAGGGCTATGCCGTAGGCAAGACCGACAATGCTCTTCGAGCAGGAACGGACGTCGTGCAGCGTGCCGGGCCCGAAGACGATGTGGCCGAGATCCTCGCCGCGCGCATTGTCGTGGCCGTCGAAATAGCGCTCGAGCACGATCTGCCCGCCGCGCAGGACGACGACGCCGTGCAGGTTCCAGACGTCGCCATTGGTCAGCGCCCGATCGAGCCGGGCTTCGAGATCGGCAGCAAAACCTGCCGCTTCCGGCGCAACTCTCGGCCAAGCCTCCGCGCGCGCCGGCTTGCCCGTCAAGATCTCGACCATCGGCATCATCCCCAAGCCCGTGATGATACTGCGCCGTGTCGGTTCCTTCGAGCCGACCACGACGATCTTCTCTACCGCCGGCCGAACAGCCGCTCGATGTCGCCGAGCGACAGCGATACCGAGGTCGGGCGGCCATGGTTGCACTGGGCCGAAGCCGGGGTCGCCTCCATCTCGCGCAGAAGGGCGTTCATCTCCGCGGGCTTCAGGAGCCGCCCGGCCCGGACCGAGCCGTGGCAGGCCATGGTCGCGGCGACCGACAGCAGGCGCCGCTCCAGGGGGTCGGTCGTATCCCATTCGGCGAGATGTTCGGCGAGATCGCGGGTCAGGGCCTCGGCGTCGACCTCGCCGAGCAGGGCGGGCGTCTCGCGCACCACGACGGCGCCCGGACCAAAGCCCTCGATGACCAGACCGAAGCGGCCGAGATCATCCGCCCGGCCGAGGAGGCGGGCGGCATCGGCCGGATCGAGCTCGACCACGACCGGGATCAGCAGGGCCTGGCGGGCGATGCCGGTCTCGGCCATCTGCCGCTTCAGGCGCTCGTAGACCAGGCGTTCGTGGGCCGCGTGCTGGTCGACGATGACGAGACCGTCACGGGTCTGGGCCAGGACATAGGTGCCGTGAAGCTGGGCCCGTGCCGCGCCGAGCGGCCGGTCGAGATCGTCGGCTTCCGGTGCCGCCGCGTTCGCCCTCGCATCGGCGCTGGGCGCGAAATCCATGGCGAGGCTCTGCTGGACCAGGCCCGCCTGCGCGGCATCCGGCGCGGCGACGGCGAAGGCCGCCTGGCCCGGCGCGGCGAAACCGCCGGCAGGGCGTGCCGGCGACTGGCGCCAGTCCCAGCCGCGCGGCGGTGCGCCACGGCCGGCCGGCAGGCGGAAGGCCGTGATCGTCGCCGCCCCGATCGTCGAGGCGGTCGTTGGCGCCGCGCGGCCGATGGCATCCCTGATCGCGTTGACGATCAGGCCACGCACCAGCGCGGAATCGCGGAAACGCACCTCGGTCTTGGCCGGATGGACATTGACGTCGACCTCGTGCGGGTCGAGCTCGATGAACAGCGCCACCGCCGGATGGCGATCGCGCGGCATCACGTCGGCATAGGCCCCGCGCAGGGCTCCGAGCACCAGCCGGTCGCGAATCGGGCGGCCGTTGACGAACAGGAACTGGGCCGCGGCGGTCGCCTTGTGGAAGGTCGGCAGACCGGCGAAGCCGAACAGTCTGACACCATGGCGCGACACGTCCAGGGCCATCGCGTTGTCGGCGAAATCGCGGCCCATGACGTCGCCGATCCGGGCGAGCAGCCCGGCTTCGCCGAACGCCTGGGCGGCATAGCTGCGCGTGCCGGCCTCGTCGTCGGCAAGCGAAAAAGCGATCGTCGGATGGGCGAGGCTCAGACGCTTGAAGACGTCGCCGATGGCCGCAGTTTCGGCCCGGTCGCTCTTCAGGAATTTCAGCCGCGCCGGCGTCGCATGGAAAAGATCCTCGACTTCGACGCGCGTGCCGCGGGCGAGCGCCGCGGGCGCGCAGGCTCCCTTGGCTCCAGCGTCGACAGTCAGCGCCCAGGCGTGAGGCTCGTCGGCATGGCGGCTGGTGATGGTCAGCGTCGCCACGGCGCCGATGGAGGGCAGCGCCTCGCCGCGAAAGCCGAGCGTGCGGATATCGAGCAGGTCCTCGCCGGTCAGCTTGGAGGTGGCATGGCGCTCGACGCAGAGCTCGAGATCGGCTCGCACCATCCCCGCGCCATCGTCAGCGACCCGGATCAGGCGCCGACCGCCGCCGCCGATCAGCACGTCGATGCGGGTGGCGCCGGCATCGATGGCGTTCTCGACCAGTTCCTTGACGACCGCGGCCGGCCGCTCGACGACCTCGCCGGCGGCAATTCTGTTGACGACGCCTTCAGGCAGCTGGCGGACGGGCATGGCCCCATCCTAGCGGAACCGCCCCGAGATTCGCACCCCGTCAGCGGGGCGCGCCGTTGCAAAGATGCACGACGTGCCGGCAGCCGGTCAGGACCGGTCGCGGATCAGCGCGCGCAGCCCCTGGCCGATGCCGCCGGCCCGCCGCG
>NZ_JAPSET010000064.1:0-27416 GCF_026847585.1 Phreatobacter sp. AB_2022a | reverse complement strand
CCGAAGCCCGCCGCCACCGCCGTGTCGATGCGGTTCAGCCGGTCCTCGGCATCGGCCAGCCGCGTTTCGGCCGCTCCGGCCGCCGCAAGCTGCGCCGGCATGCGGCCGGCCATCAGGAGCTCGGTCTGGCCGGCGAAGAGATCGATGGTGCGCGCCCTGAGCGCCTCGGCGGCGTGGGCGCGGCGGCGCGCCCAGGGTCCCGAGCGCCGGGCCGCCAGAACCGGCAGGCCGAGGCCCGCGACCAGCAGGAAGGCCGCAACCCCGAGGCCGAACCCGGCATGCATGGTCCCGAAGGCAAGGCCGGCGACAGCGGCGGCCGCGAGGGCGGCGCCCGCCGGCACCAGCAGGCGCAGATAGAGCGTGTCGAGCGCATCGATATCGGCGGTCAGGCGGAACAGGAGGCGCGCCGGCCGCATCAGGAGGGCGCGCGCCGCCTGCGGCCCGGCCCAGCCGCGGAACAGCCGCTCGCGCAGCGCCGCCAGGATCTTCAGCGTCGCGTCATGGGTGACGAGCCGCTCGCCATAGCGCGCCCCGGTGCGGGCCAGCGCCAGGAAGCGGATGCCGGCCGACGGGGCGAAGACGTCGAAGGCGAGCGCGGTCGCAAGCGAGGCGCCGGCGAGCGCGGTCGCGGTGATGAACCAGCCGGAGAGGCCGAGCAGCAGCATGCCCGCGACGACCGTGCAGGCGGCGAGCAGCAGGCCGGCCGTCATCAGGGCGCGCCGTTCGCCGGCGAAGAGGCGGATGACCGGCCCGAGGTCGCGCAGGATGGGTGGGGGGTGGCCGCTCATGGCAGCGCCTCCAGCCGGACGATGCGATCCATGCGGGCCGCCAGGACCGGGTCGTGGGTCGCGACGACCAGGGTCCGTCCGGTGGCGATGGCGCACAGGCCGTCGGCGACCGCGGCCGCCGTCATCGTGTCGAGATGGGCCGTCGGCTCGTCGGCGAGGACGAGATCGGCGGCCGGATCGGCCGCCGCCCGGGCCAGGGCGAGCCGCAGCGCCTCGCCGCCGGACAGGCCGCCGCCGCCCTCGCCGATCGGGATGCCGGCGCGGTTTGCCGCCAGGCCGCCGAGCCCCACCGCATGCAGGGCCGCGGCGGCCTCGCCAGGCCCGATGCCGGGCCGGCCGAGCGCGACATTGGCCCTGAGCGAGCCGGCAAAAAGGTGGGGCTTCTGGCCGATCCAGGCGATGCGCCGACGCAGCGCTGCAGCGGATGCCGGCGTCAGCGGCGTGCCGCCGATGACGACGCTGCCGGCTTCGAGCGGCGCGAGGCCGGCGATCAGCGCAAGCAGCGTCGACTTGCCGGAGCCGCTCGGGCCGAGCAGCGCGACGCGCTCTCCCGCCGCGACGGTCAGGTCGAAACCTGCGAGCGTTGCGCCGCGGCCGCCGGCATGGCCGAAACCGAGACCGCGCACGATGACCGCGGGCGGGCCCGGCCGATGCGGTGGCGGCGCGGACGTGTCGGCCGCATCCGGCAGCCGCAGCCGGCCACGGCCCAGCTCGTCGAGCGCGGCGAGCGCCGCCTGCCCGGCCGCACGGTCGTGCCAGACGGCGGACAAGTCGCGCAGCGGCTCGAAAAAGGCCGGCGCCAGCAGCAGGATGAACAGGCCTCGGCCAAGGTCGAGCGTGCCGCCCCAGGCGCCGAAGGGAAGCTGGCCGAGCAGATGGAAGCCGACATAGACGGCGACCATGGCGACGCCGAGCGCGGCGAACAGTTCGAGCACCGCCGAGGACAGAAAGGCGATGCGCAGCACCGCCATGGTGCGCCGGCGCAGGCTCTCGGCATTGGCGCGCAGCCGACGCGCGGTCAGGTCGACGGCGCCGAGGCCCCTGAGGGTGGCGAGCCCGCGCAGCCGGTCGAGCAGGAAGGCGTTCATGCCGCCGAGCTCGGCGAGCTGCGCCTCGCTCGCCGCCTTGGCGCGCCAGCCGATCAAGGCCATGAAGATCGGGATCAGCGGTGCGGCGACGACGAGCACCAGGGCGGCCGCCCAGGACAGCGGCAGGACGACCGCCAGGATGACCAGCGGCACGACGGTCGCGCGCAGGCGGGCCGGCTGGAATTTCGAGAGATAGGCGAGAACCGCGTCGGCCTGCTCGGCGACCACGCTCGCCGCAAGACCCGAGGCGGGGCGGCCGCTGTCGAGCGGCGAGCCGGCGGCGAGCGCCGCGAGAGCAGCCTGCCGCCGGGCAGAAACCGCCGCGCGCGCGGCCCGGAAGGCGAGCCGGCTTCCGAACGCGTCGAGCGCCGCTCTGGCAAGACCCAGAACCAGCACCAGCGCCGCCGGCAGCCATGCGGCCGAGGCCGCTGCGCCCTTCGCCATGGCGCCGACGGCATGGGCCAGAAGGGCGGCCTGCGGCAGCCAGACGAGCGATGCCACCGCCTGCAGGATGGCCGCGCGCCGCAGCCCGGACAAGGCCGCGGCATCGGCCGGGCGCGGCGCCGGGACGGCCCGGTCCTCCGGCGGGGAAATTTCGCGCGCGGCCGAGACAGGATCGTGGACGGCGCGCATGACGGTGTGTGCGCCGGCGCTTCCGCCCGCCGGGATCAGATCGAGGTCGGCCGTTCTGCGCCGGTCCACCGCGTCACCCCTTGTCACCGGAGCGCTTGCCACGCCCGAGCGAGACGATCTTATCCTTGGTCTCGAGCAGGCGGGTAACTTTGGCCCCGAGGGTGAGGAGCGTCGTCAGCCGCGCCGTCTCCAATTGCTTGATTTCGTCATACCAGTTGGTCAGCCGCTCAATCAATCCGTGCATTTCGGCCATTCGCGCCTGGGCATGGCGCTCGGTCTCGCTCGCCGGTTGCTGCATCAGGATCTCGCGCAGCACCGACAGGGTCGGATCGACCTCCCGCTTCTTGCGCTCCTCGGCGAGCGTCCGCAGGATCTGCCAGATATCGTCGGGCGTGGTGAAATAGTCGCGCCGGTCGCCCGGCAGGTGCTTCAGCAGCACCAGGTTCCAGGCCTGCAGCTCCTTCAGGCTCATCGACACGTTGGAGCGCGAAATGCCGAGCGCGGCGACGATGTCGTCGGCGCAGAGCGGCTGCGGCGAGACGTAGAGCAGCGCATAGACCTGGCCGACGGTGCGGTTGATGCCCCAGCGGCTGCCCATCTCGCCGAAATGCAGCACGAAGGCCTGGATCAGGGGCGGCAGGTTCACGAGCGCCTCGTCAATGTCTGAATTTTCAGAAATTTCTGAAAATTCAGTACACCGCGACGCAGGCGACCGCCAAGCGGACAAAATGTCCAGGGCTGGCCGGCCGGCAGAACCAGCCGCGGCGGGCTCTGCCGGCCGGCGATCAGCCGATGGTCATCAGGCTGGCATTGCCGCCGGCTGCCGCCGTATTGGTGCTGACTGCGCGCTCGTTGAGGAGCCAGGCGAGCGGATAGTCCTCCGTGCCGGCGGCGAGATCGGCACGCGACACGCCGAAGACCTGGACGATGGGCCCGTCGCGCTCGGCGAGCCTCGCATTGAAGGCGCGCAGCGTGTCGCTGTCGCCCTCGAACAGCGCGGCCCCGATCGGCATGGCCGAAAGGTCGGCGGCCGGCTGGATCACCGGCTTCAGCTCCTTGGGCAGCGAAGCCTGGAGCGGCGCGAACAGCGCCTCGGCGCCGAGCACGGCGGCGCGATTGCCGGTGGCGATCGCCGCGCCGATCTGCGCGAGCAGGCCGGTTTCGGTCTCGGCGACGCACAGCACCGTGCCGCGCCCCTCCAGCCGGTAGAGATTGCGCTCGCCGACGGGGCCTGGCAGCTCGACCACGGTCCCGGCGCGCGACTGCGCACGATAGCGGGCAAAGCGTTCCGCGGCATCCTTCGCACCGCGCTTGGCGAGCCAGGCGGCGAAGGCGTCCGCCGCCGGCAGAGGCTCGGCGGAAGCCGGCAGGGTTTCGCCGGCGGCCGGATAGCTCTGTACAAGCCGCCTGAGATAAAGCGGTCCGCCGGCCTTCGGCCCGGTGCCCGACAGGCCATGCCCACCGAAGGGCTGAACGCCCACCACCGCGCCGATCATGTTGCGGTTGACATAGATATTGCCGGCCTCGACCCGGGTCGTGACGTGGGCGATGGTCTCGTCGATCCGGGTATGCAGGCCGAAGGTGAGGCCGTAGCCGGTGCGGTTGACGTCGGCGATCAGCGCGTCGAGATCCTGCCGGCGATAGCGCAGCACGTGCAGCACCGGGCCGAAGACCTCGCGTTCGAGTTCGGCGAGACTGCCGATCTCGATGATGGTCGGCGCGACGAAGATGCCGTTCCGGCATGCCGGCGGCAGGTCCAGCGCCTGGACGTCGTGGCCCTTGGCCGCCATGGCCTGGATATGGCCGACGAGCCGGTCGCGCGCCTCGGCGCTGATGACCGGCCCGACATCGGTCGACAGCCGGTCGGGATTGCCGACGACGAGCTCGGCGAGCGCTCCCTTCAGCATGGTCAGGATATGATCGGCGACCTCTTCCTGGAGGCAGAGCACCCTGAGCGCCGAGCAGCGCTGGCCGGCCGAATCGAAGGCCGAGACGACGACGTCGCCGACGACCTGCTCGGCGAGTGCCGAGGAATCGACGATCAGCGCATTCTGGCCGCCGGTTTCCGCGATCAGCGGGATCGGCCGGCCATCCGGGCTCAGCCGACCGGCGAGCTGGCGCTGGATGAGGCGCGCGACCTCGGTCGAGCCGGTGAACATGACGCCGCGCACGCGCGCATCCGCCACCAGGCTGGCGCCGACATCGCCCGCACCGGGCAGGAGCTGCACCGCACCCGCCCCGATTCCGGCCTCGTGGAAGAGCCGCACGGCCTCGGCCGCGATCAGCGGCGTTTCCTCGGCGGGCTTGGCGAGAACCGTATTACCGGCCGCCAGCGCCGCGGCGACCTGGCCGGTGAAGATGGCCAGCGGGAAGTTCCAGGGGCTGATGCAGGCCACCGGACCGAGCGGCCTGTGGCTGTCGTTGGAGAAGCCGTTCCTGAGCTCGGTCGCGTAGTAGCGCAGGAAATCGACCGCCTCGCGCACCTCGCCGACCGCGTTCGGCAGCGACTTGCCGGCCTCGCGCACGATCAGCCCGATCAACACGGGCATGCGCGCCTCCAGGAGGTTGGCCGCGCGGTCGAGGCAGGTCGCCCGCTCCTCGGGCGGGGTCGCTGCCCAGATCGGTCCGGCCGCGACCGCCTGCGCGAGCGCCGCCTCGACATCGGCGGGGGTCGCATCGACGACATGCCCGACCACATCCCTGAGATCGGCCGGGTTGAGCACGGCCCGCTCGGCTCCGTCGCTCGCCCTGCCGCCAATGTCGGAGGGTGCCGCGCGCCAAGGCTCCGCCGCGTTGACGAGGAGAGCGGCGGAGAGCGATGCCAGCCTTTGCTCGTTCGACAGGTCGATGCCGGTGGAATTGGCGCGCGCCGCGCCGAACAGGTCGGACGGCAAGGCGATCTTGTCGTGAGGGGCGCCAAGCGGCGTGATGGCGCGGGCGAGATCGGCCGGCTCGGCGATCAGCTCGTCGACCGGCAGCGAGAGATCGGCGATGCGGTTGACGAAGGAGGTATTGGCGCCGTTTTCGAGCAGGCGCCGCACCAGATAGGCCAGCAGCGTCTCATGGGTGCCGACCGGCGCATAGATGCGGCACGGCCGGTTCAGCTTGTCGCGGCCGACCACTTCCTCGTAGAGCGGCTCGCCCATGCCGTGCAGGCACTGGAACTCGTACTGGCCGGCATAGAAGTTCTCGCCAGCCATGGTGTGGATGGCCGCCAGCGTATGGGCATTGTGGGTGGCGAACTGCGGGAACAGCGCGTCAGGAACGGCCAGCATCTTGCGGGCGCAGGCGAGATAGGAAAGGTCGGTGTAGACCTTGCGCGTGAAGACCGGAAAGCCTTCGAGGCCGTCGAGCTGGGCGCGCTTGATCTCGCTGTCCCAATAGGCGCCCTTGACGAGACGCACCATCAGCCGGCGGCCGCTGCGCCGGGCGAGGTCGATCAGATAGTCGATCACGAAGGGCGCGCGCTTCTGGTAGCCCTGGACGACGAAGCCGATGCCGTTCCAGCCGGCGAGCTCGGCGTCGAAGCAGATCGCCTCCAGGAGGTCGAGCGACAGTTCCAGCCGGTCGGCCTCCTCGGCGTCGATATTGAGGCCGATGTCATAGTGCCGGGCGAGCACGGCGAGCGCCTTCACCCGCGGCAGCAGCTCGCCCATGACCCGGTCGCGCTGGGCCCGCTGGTAGCGCGGATGCAGCGCCGACAGCTTGATCGAAATGCCCGGGCCCTCGTAGATGCCGCGGCCGCCGGCGGCCTTGCCGATGGCATGGATGGCCTGGGTGTAGTCGGCATAATAGCGTTCGGCGTCGCGGGCGGTCATCGCCGCCTCGCCGAGCATGTCGTAGGAATAGCGGAAGCCTTTCGCCTCCATCCGCCGGCTGTTGGCGAGCGCTTCGCCGATGGTCTGGCCGGTGACGAACTGCTCGCCCATCATGCGCATGGCCATGTCGACGCCCTTGCGGATGACCGGCTCGCCGCTGCGGCCGATAAGGCGCGTCAGCGCCGACGACAGCCCGGCCTCGCTCGAGGTCGCGGTGAGCTTGCCGGTAATGACCAGGCCCCAGGTCGCGGCATTGACGAAGACCGAGGCGCTGTGGCCGAGATGGGCCTTCCAGTCGCCATGGCTGATCTTGTCGCGGATCAGCGCATCGCGTGTCGCCCGGTCGGGAATGCGCAGCAGCGCTTCGGCGAGGCACATCAGCGCGACGCCCTCCTGACTCGACAGCGCATATTCATGGATCAGCCCCTCGACGCCGCCGCGCTCGCCCTTGGCACGCAGGGCCTCGACCAGCTTGCGCGCGAGAGCCTGCGTCGCCTTCAGGCGCGGTTCGCTCATGGCGGCCTCGGCGAGCAGCACCGGCACGCATTCCTGCTCCGGCCGGCGATAGGCGGCGGTGATCTTGGCGCGCAGCACGCTCTGCGGCTGGACGCCCTGGGCGAAGGCGAGGAAAGGCAGCGGCTGGGCGGGCTCGGCCCCGGTCTCTCCCGCCGCGCCGGCGACACCCGGGAACGCCGCGAGCGGTTCGCCGCGGTCGAGATGTTCGAGCACCGACAGGATCGAATGCTTGATCAACGCGTGCGGCGAGCGTCCCTGCGCTTCGGCCGCGGCCCTCAACCGGTTGCGCAGGTCCTCATCGATCTTCACGCCGATCGTCGTATTGGCCATGGCCGTGCTCCGGAAAGGGACTGGTTGCGCCTATCGCTACCATTGTCGCGGGGAAAGGCGCAACCAAAAATGCAGAAAGGCGCAACCCAATCCCGATCCAAGGTTACCCCGACGGCACGGGCAGTCAGGCCGCGCGCTCCCGCCGGTCTCGTCTGCCGCCGCTGCCGTTGTCGCGGCAGGCGGTTCCTGCCAAGCTCGCGAAGGCGATGGTCGGGCCCCGGCAGGACAGGCGGCGCCACTGCCGCGGGCCACATGCAGCGCCGGCGCTGACCACGCCGGCCGTCCGTTCGGAGGCCATGATGGCACATGACAATGCGATGGTGGTGGCGGCCCAGCCCGAGGCGGCCGAAGCGGGCGCGGTCATGCTGATGCGCGGCGGCACTGCGGTCGACGCCGCCGTCGCCGCAGCCCTGGTCCAGACCGTCGTCGACCCACTCATGTGCGGCATAGCCGGCTTCGGCAGCATGGGCCTCTTCCTGCCCGGCATCCGCCACGACTATATCGACTTCCACGCACCGGCCCCGCTGAAGGCCACGCCCACCATGTGGCAGGACCTCATCGAGGGCGAGACGCGCGACGGCTTCGGCTTCATCCTGAAGGGCGCCGTCAACGATGTCGGCTACGGCTCGATCGCCGTGCCGGCGACACTGAAGGCGCTCGACCTTGCCCATCGCAGCCACGGCAGGCTGCCCTGGGCCGAGGTGCTCGAGCCTGCGATCCGCTTCGCCGAGGAGGGCTGGCTGGTGCGGCCCGCCGTCGCCTCGTTCTGGAGCGACGAGGGCAGCATGGGCCGCGCGTCGAACCAGGAGCGGGTCCATTTCACCGCCGCCGGGCGAGCCCTCTACCAGCGCCCCGACGGCTCGCCGAAACGGCTCGGCGAACTGATCCGCAACCCCGACTACGGCCGCGTGCTCCGCCGCATCGCCGAGGCCGGCTCCGAGGATTTCTATACCGGCGAGATCGGCCGGCGCATCGCGGCCGACATGCGGGCACATGACGCGCTGCTCTCCGCCGAGGACCTGGCGGCCTTCGCGCCCAGCCGGCAGCCGCCGCTCGAAGGCACCTATCGCGGCCGGCGGATCTCCAGCAACCAGCCGCCCGGCGGCGGCATCATGCTGATCCAGATGCTCAACATCCTGGAGAATTTCGACCTGAAGGCACTCGGCCACAATTCCCCGGACTATATCCGCACCGTCTGCGAGGCGATGAAGCGCTCGACCGTCGACAAGGACCGCCATGTCGGCGACCCCCGCTTCGTCGAGATCCCGGTCGAGCGGATCATCTCGAAACGCGACGCCCGCGAGGCGGCGGCCGAGATCAGGGCCGGGGTGAAGGCCCATGTCACGCGCTACCAGGCCTCGGGCGTGCCGAAGGACACGACTCATGTCGGCGTGATCGATCCGCAGGGCAACTGCGTGACGCTCACCCATTCGCTCGGCATGCCCTCGGGGGTCATCACCGAGGGACTGGGCTTCATGTACAACGGCTGCATGGGCGTGTTCGACCCGCGGCCGGGCCGCGCCGGCAGCATCGCGCCCGGCAAGAGCCGGTTCAGCGCGATGTGCCCGACCATCGTCTTCAATGAGGGCAAGGTCGAGCTCGTCATCGGCGCGCCCGGCGGCACGCAGATCGTCATGGGCGTGCTGCAGGCGATCCTGAACGTCGTCGATTTCGGCATGACCATGGCCGAGGCGGTCAGCGCGCCGCGCTTCTCCGCCACCAGCAATGCGATCGACGTCACCAACCGCATTCCGCGCTGGACCACCGATGCTCTCGAAGCCATGGGCTACGAGGTGATCCGCAACCCGATGAGCCACTATTTCGGTGTCGTCCATGGCATCCGCGTGACGCCGGACGGCCGGCTCGAAGGCGGCGCCGACCCCGGCCGCGACGGCGTCGCCTACGGCATCCGGGTCGGCTGACCACCCATCCCGCCCCTCGGCCGATCAACGAAGCCTCTTGACATCATCGCAATTTAGATCGTTCTAAATTGCGATAAACCAATGTCGGGCGACACGGGTCGGACCAAGGACAGGGAGAACACCATGCGCAACGATGCCCCGGTCGCCTTCGTGACCGGAGCCGGCCGGGGTATCGGCCGGGCCATCGCCCGCTCGCTCGCGGCCAAGGGCTTCCGCCTCGTCGCAAACGACCTTGCAAGCTCGCCCGACCTCGATGCGACGGTGGCGGATCTGCGCCGGGACGGCGCGGACGTCGCCGCGGTGCCCGGGGATATCGCCGACCTTGCGGACCACGGCCGGCTGGTCGACGCCGCCTGGACCGCCTTCGGCCGGATCGACTGCCTCGTCAACAACGCCGGCATTTCGGTGAAGACGCGCGGTGACATCTTCGACGTCTCGCCCGAGAGTTTCGACCGGCTGATCGGCACCAATCTGCGCGGCCCGTTCTTCCTGACCCAGACGGTCGCACGGCGCATGGTCGACACGTCGAGCCCCGCCTTCCGCAGCCTCATCACCATCTCCTCGATGAATGCCGAGGCCGCCTCCCCGGACCGTGCCGAATATTGCATCTCCAAGATCGGGCTCAGCATGATGAGCCGTGTCTACGCGCTGCGTCTCGCCGCCGAAGGCATCCATGCCTACGAGATACGGCCCGGCGTCATCCGCACCGACATGACCGCGGTCGCGCGCGAGCGCTACGATCGCATGTTCGCCGAAGGTTTTGCGCCGATCGCGCGCTGGGGCGAGCCGGACGACGTCGGCGCCGCCGTTGCGGCCCTGGCGAGCGGCGCCCTCGCCTATACGACCGGCGAGGTGATCCATGTCGACGGCGGCCTGTCGGTCGCCAAGCTCTGAAGGAACCTATCCGTGACGGAGCACACCACCGACGGCGGACGCCTGCTTGCGCCGGGCGAATACTGGTTCGAGGATCTGGCCGTGGGCGATCATTATCGCACCGGGCACATCGTTATCACCGATGCCCACATCGTCGGCTTCGCCGGCCTGTCGGGGGATTTCTTCGACCTGCACATGGACGATGAATTCGCCCGCGCCCAGGGATTCGAAGGCCGGGTCGCCCACGGCCTTCTCGGCCTGGCCCTCGCCGACGGCCTGAAGAACCGCTCCTCCGTGCGCATCATGGCGGTCGCCTCCATGGGCTGGAACTGGAACTTCAAGGGCCCGATCCTCGCCGGCGACCGGATCGGCGTCGAGGTGCGCGTCAAGGCGCTGAGGCTCACCTCGAAAGGCGGACGCGGGCTGACGACGCTGCATTTCTCCGTCACCAACCAGCACGGCGCCGTGGTTCAGGACGGCGAGACGGGCCTGCTCACCAGGCTGCGGCCCAAACCCGACGCATGAGGCATGCAGACCGGCGCCGGCGGCGCCGGCCGCTGCGGATTGACGGCACCGGCCGCCCGACGCACAGTTCGCAGCCGGCGCGGAACGCCACGAGACGGGAGTTGCCTGCGTCGGAATTAGATCGATCCAAAAATGACACCGGGCGCGAACCCGGCGGGCGCACCAGCGGTGCGCGTCAACCAGGGACCAGGGAGAAACGACATGGCTTTCGACAAGGGGTGGATCTCGCGGCGCGCGCTGACCAAGCTCATCGGCCTCGGCGGCGCGGCGATCGCGGCGGGCCTGCCCGAACGCGTCTACGCCCAGGCCCGGCGCAACACGCTGGTGATCGGCATCGACATCTCCGACACGATCACGCTCGATCCGGCACGCCAGGCCCAATATACGCCGCCGATGACGCTGTTCGCGGCCTACGACATGCTCGTCACCATGACCCCGGGCGACTACATCACCATCCGTCCGGCGCTCGCCACCAAATGGGAGCGCACCCCTGACGGCAGGGGCTGGCGCTTCACCCTGCGCGACAACGTCAAGTTCGCCAGCGGCAATCCGATGACCGCCGAGGACGTCAAATGGTCGATGGACCGCGTCCTCCATCTCGGCGACCAGACCGCGCAATATATCTCGCATGTCGAGCGCACCGAGATCGTCGATGCCAGGACGGTCGACATCATCCTGAAGGATCCGACCCAGCCGCTCCTGACCATCATCGCCGCGCCCGGCTTCGTCATCTACGACCGCAAGCTGGTCGAGCAGCATGGCGGCGATGCCAGCCGCGACGCCAAGACCAAGGACAAGGCGACCACCTGGCTCAACGAGAATTCGGCTGGAACCGGCGCCTACCGGCTGACGCGCTGGGAACGCAACGCCCAGATCCAGTTCGTCCGCAACGAGCATTCCTGGCGCGGCAAGCCGCCGTTCGAGCGCGTCATCATCCGCCATATCGGCGACAGCGCCGCCCAGCTCCTGTCGATCCGCCGCGGCGACATCGACATCGCCTTCAACCTGATCCCCGAGCAGGTCGCAACGCTCAAGTCGGAACCGAATGTCCGGCTGGAGGCGCTGACCAGCCTCGACTTCGTCTACATGGCGGTGACCCAGGAGGCCGAATACAACAAGGCGCTGGCCCAGAAGGCGGCCCGCCAGGCCATCGGCCATGCCATCGACTATGACGGCATCATCAAGAACCTGCTCGGCGGCGCCGCCATCCGGCCCGCCCATTTCCTGCCCATCGGCGTTTCCGGCTCCACCGAGGAGATCGCCCGCCAGGTCGGTTTCCGCCAGGATCTCGACAAGGCCCGCCAGCTCCTGCAGGGCGCCGGCCTCGCCGATGGCTTCGAATTCGAGATCGCCTATGGCAATGCCGCGATCGCGGGCATCACCTATCAGACGCTCGCCCAGAAGCTGCAGGCCGACCTTGCCCGGGTGAACATCCGCGCCAAGCTCAACCCGATGGACCAGGTCAATCTGCGCACCACCTATACCGGCAACAAGGCGCAGGGCGGCCTGCTCACTTTCTGGAACCCGCCAGCCGTGGAAAACCTGCTCTGGGCTGCGGCGACCGTCGAGCGCGTGGCCAGGCGCGTCCATTGGGAGGTGCCGCCCGAGGTCACCAAGCTGGTGCGCGACGCGGCGGCCGAAACCGACGCGAAGAAGCAGGCCGACCTCTGGGTCGAGTACCAGAGGCGCCTGGTCGACCAGGCCAATCTCATCCTGTTGTTCCAGCCGGTCTACCAGATCGCCGCGCGCAACACGCTGAGCAAGCTGCCGCTGACCGCGGCCGGCTGGATGCTCGACATGCACGACGTCAAGCCGGTCTCGTCCTGATCCGGGCGGCCAGCCTCGGCGCGGCGGCGCCGGGGCGCGTCACCGCAGCGGCTGCGCGCTTTTCAGCAGCGCCACGAGCTGGCTCTGCTGGCGCACGCCGGTCTTGACGAAGATCCGCTCGAGATAGGACCGGGCCGTCGAAAAGGCGATGCCGCAGGCCGCCGCCGCGCTCTTCAGCGAGGTGCCGTGGGCAAGCTGCGTCGCAAGACGCACCTCGGAGGGCGTGAGGTCGAACAGCCCGGTCAGGACGGAGGCCGAAGGCACGAGGTTGCTGGTATTGACGGTCGTCAGGGCGACCAGCACCTCGCCCTGGGCAAAGACGTCCTGCACCGCCCCGCGCAGCGGCAGGACATGCGCCACCATGGCCGGCATGTCGTCGACGGCAGGGATCGGGATGGACGCGACCGCAGGGCCGCCGCGCGCGGCGAGCCGCGCGACCGCGTCCTGCAGCAGCCGGTTGGCCGAGGGATGCGCAAGGGCGACGCCGCCGAAGGCCGTCGACAGCAGCGTCCCGGCGACGTCGCCGACCAGGCTGTTGGCGGCGATCGCCCGTCCGCGCGCCGTCAGCACCACGGCCGGCAGACCGAGCGCTTCGAGCGTCGCGACCGCCACGCGCGCATGTTCGAGACCGAGCCGCGCCGCGATGAAGGCGGCCCGGGCGAGATGTGGATGAAAGCCGTCGAGACGCGTCGCCGCGCCGTCCGGATAGGGCCCGTCCTCCTGGCGCCGATTGAGCGTCATCACGGCGAGCTCGCCGCTCGGCATGGGAATGATGGTGCCGAGCATGGCGCCGAATCCGCGCGCCAGATTGGCCCGCAGCACCCTCTCCTCGGCGATGAGCTCGCGCGGATAATAGTCATCCCCCAGGACGAAGCCGGTGAAGGGGTTGGCCTGGAAATAGCTGATCAGCCGGCTTTCTTTCCAGCCGTCGGCCGCGATGAACTCCTCGATGCTGCGCGTGAGCGTCTCGCCAGCCTTGAAACGGATCGGCTTGCGATCCGCATAGAGCATCAAGGCCGCTTCGTTCGGCGCGCCGCCGCCGGGATCGGCAATCTCGGCAAGCTGGTCGAGCACCGGGAGCCACCGGTCCGGCTGGAAGGCGGCCTCATAGATGTCGTCAACGACCTGATGTTCCATCGCCGCCTCCCGTATGTCCCTGTGCCGGCGAACGCACATCGCCCAAGGCAACAGGTCAGCACCAAGTCCGTGCGGGACCGGCGGCGGCTGGCCCCTTCGAAACCACATCGCACCGATGTGTAACGCAACGTAACACGGCGCCCGGCTACGTATCAACCCGCATGCGGCCGCGCAGATGCGGAGTTTTCCGAAGCGCGATGACCGGCATCTGCCATTAGTGCGGTGGTTCGAAAACATCAGATCTTACGCGGGGGCATACGGCGTGGGGATTCAGATCGGTTCCGCTGGCGCGGGACGACACGGAGATCGCCATGCCGCATGGCTTTGCAGGCTCGCCCGCTCCCCGGTCTCTTGCGTCGACGCTCGGCGCAGGCGGCCGGCAGCCGTGAGCGAGGTGGCCATGTCCTCGCTTCTTGCCGGCGCCTTGCTGGGCCTTGCGGTCGCCGTGCCGATCGGACCGATGGGCCTCCTGTGCATCGAGCGCACGCTCGCCCTCGGCATCAAGGCCGGCCTTGCCACCGGGGCGGCCGCCTCAACCGTCCATTTCATCTATGGCACGGTGGCCGCAGGCGGCCTCGGCGCCCTCTCCAGGCAATGGCTGAGCGATCATTCGCGGCCCATTTCGGCAGTGCTCGCCATGGTCCTCTTCGCTCTCGCCATCCGCATCTATCGCCGCAAGGTACGCCCGGCCTGCGGCCCCGTCCCGACCGGCGGCACGCTCGCCAATCTCTATGCGTCGGCGGTCGCCTTCGGCTTCGTCAATCCCATGACCCTGGTTCTGTTCGTGGCGGCAGCGCCACTCCTTGCCGATGGCGGCGCGCCGGCCGGGAGCGGCGTGCTCGCCATCGGCATTTTTTTGGGGTCGCTCTCCTGGTGGCTGGTGCTGGTCTCCGGCGTGCATGTCCTGAAGCTCCAGGCTCCACCCATCGCGATCGCACTCAGCGGCAAGATCATCGCCGCGGCGCTGGCCGTCATGGCGTTGCGCAGCCTTCTGACGACCTTCGGGCCGTAGCAGGCAGGGGCGCAGGGCGGGGTCACGAGGGCGCGGCGAGCCGGGCGAGGCGCGTCGCCGCGGCGAGATTGACCGCGCCGGCGGGCGCTTCGCCGGCAAGCAGCGCCTTCACCTGCCCGACCGTGTCGAAGGCCTGGTGCTCGATCGCCGCCGGCGTCAAGCCGCCGGTATGCGGGGTGGCGATGACGTCGGAGCGCGCCGCCAGCGCGAGCGAGGGCATCTGGTCCGGCGCCCGGCCGACATCCATGGCCGCGCCGGCCAGCGCGCCGCCGTCGAGCGCCGCCGCGAGAGCTGCCTCATCGACCAGATTGCCGCGCGACAGGTTGACGAAGAAGGCCGTCGGCTTCATGCGGCCGAAAGCGGCGCTGTCCATCAGGTTCTCGGTTTCGTCGGTGGCCACCACCAGGCAGACGACGAAATCGGCCTCGGCCAGCAGCGTCTCGAACGATACCTGCTCGATCCCTTCCTCGGCGATCGTCTTGTGCGGATCGGCGGCAAGCACCCGCATGCCGAAGGCCCTGGCGAGCTGCGCCATATGCCGGCCGATCGCGCCGTAGCCGAGAATGCCGATGGTCGAACCTTTCAGCTGGCGCCCCATCTGCGCGACCGGCTGCGCCCCGGCGCGATAGCGGCCGACGGCCGCCGATACGCCACGGGCGAGATCGATCATCATGCCAAAGCCGAGCTCGGCGACGGAAGCCGCGAAGCCGGGTGTCGCGCGGGTCACCAGCACCCCCGCCTCGCTGGCTGCCGCGACGTCGATGTTGCGGATGTCGACGGCGCAGCGCAGGAAGGCGACGAGATCGGGCGCGGCGCGGAACAGCGCCGCCGAGCCGACCGTCATGCGATCGGAGACGATGATCGCCGCGCCCGCCGCCGCCCGGGCGAGCTCCTCGCCGTCGAGCACCCGGCCGGTCGGGTTGATCGCGACATCGGCCATGGCCTCGAGCGCGGCGACCGCGCGCGGTCCATAATAGTTGGCGAGCATGTCGGGCGTGTGGGTCAGGAAGACGCGCGTCCTCGGCATGTTGGATCCCCTCTTGGCGGCCGCTGGCAGGGTGGGTCACTGACGGAACGAGGCTTCGCGCTTTTCCTGGAAAGCGCGGATGCCCTCCATATGGTCGCCGGCGGCAAAGCACAGCGTGTTCATCTCGTTCTCGTAGCGCAGGCCGGCCGCGAGCGTCGACGCCATGGCCATCCGGACGGAGGCCTTCACGGCCTCGACCGCCACCGGACTGAAGCCGGCGAGCCGCGTGCAGAGCCGGCGCGCCTCCGCCTCCACCTGATCGTCGTCGACGAGATATTCGACGATGCCGAGACGATGGGCCTCGGCCGCCTCGATCGGGTCGCCGGTCAGCAGCAGCTTCATGGCCTGGCCATAGCCGACGAGCCGCGGCAGGAGCTGGGAGGCGCCGCCGCCGCCGACCCAGCCGCGCTGCACCTCGGGAAAGCCGAGGCGCGCACCGCGGCCCATCACCCTGATATCGGCCGACAGCGCCGTCTCCGCACCGCCGCCCAGCACCCAGCCGCGCAGCGCCGCCACCACGGGCTTGCGCATGTCGCGCACCGCGGTCGCATATTCCACGCGGTTGCGAAAGGCCCAGGCGCTGGAATAGCCCGCGAGCGCGTTGAGGTCGCTGCCTGCCGAAAAGGCCTTGCCGCCGGCCCCCCGGATCAGCACCGCGCGCACGTCCGCGTCGGCGTCAAGGGCGCGGCAGAGCTCCTGCAGGCGGGCGGCCATGGCCGGGGTCACGGCATTGAGCTTGGCCGGCCGGTTCAGCACGATTTCGGCGACGAAGCCGTCCCTGATCAGTACAACCTCATCTTCCATCGCTCATTCCTTTCCAATAAGGACAGATTTGGAACTGGTGTTCGAAGGGGGCGCGCGAGGGCGCATGACGGGGCAGCCGAAAGTCCCAACGAGACCGCAGCGCGTGACCCTGCACGACCTGGCGATCCATGCCGGCGTGTCGCGCGCGACCGTCTCGCTGGTGCTGCGCAAGAGCCCGCTGGTCGCCGAAGCGACGCGCCTCAAGGTGCTGCAGTCCTGCCAGGCGCTCGGCTACATCTACAATCGCGGCGCGGCCAATCTGCGCACGCGCCATACCCACACGATCGGCGTGGCGATCAACGAGATCACCAACCCCTATTTCACCGAGCTGACCGCTGCGATCCAGCGCTCGTTCCTCGACCTCGGCCGCACCGTCTTCATCGCCAATTCCGACGAGGACCCCGCACGCCAGGACCAGTTCATCGCCACCATGCGCGAATACAATGCCGACGGGCTGGCGATCTGCCCGGCCCAGGGCACCTCGCGCCAGTCGCTGCGCCGGCTGAAGGAGCTTGGCGTGCCCTGCGTGCTGATCTCGCGCGACATCGCCGGCTCCGGCCTCGACTATGCCGGCCATGCCAACGAGGCCGGCATGCGCATGGCGACCAGCCATCTGATCGAGCTCGGCCACCGCCGCATCGCCATGATCGGCGGCACCGACCTCGTCTCGACCGGCGCGGAACGGCGTGCCGGCTATCGCCGCGCGCTCGCCGATCACGGCATTCCGGTCGACCCGGCCCTGGTCGTGCCCGGGGTCGCCAGCCGCAGCTTCGGCGCCGAGACGGTCAAGGCGCTCGTCGCACTCGACGATCCGCCGACCGCGGCCGTCTGCTTCAACGACGTGCTCGCCTTCGGGGTGATGCTGGGCCTGCGCCAGATCGGCCGCGAGCCGGGGCGCGACTTCGCGGTGGTCGGCTATGACGACCTTGCCGAGGCGGCGCTGTGGACGCCGGCCCTGTCGACGGTCGAGATCGATTCCGTAGGCATCGGCCGCGCCGCGGCGCGGCTGCTGCTCGAGCGGATCGAGCATCCGGATGCGCCGCCGCGCCGTGTCGTGCTGCAGCCGAAGCTGATGCTCCGCGATTCCAGCGGGCCGCCGCGCCGCTGACCGCGGCGCGATGCCCGCGCGGCTGTCTCCGGCTTCGCTCCCCGCCGTCCCGGCCATCGTTCCTCTCGGCTGTTTCCCCGTCCGCGGCGGTTTTTTTTGGCGCGTGCCGCATCGTTGCCCTGTACACTACGTCGCGATTGACAGCCCGTCATCCAGAATTTAGAACGATCTAAATAACAAAAATCACCGGAGGAAACATGCTGGCCCGCCATCCGTGCGGCCTGATGGCTGCTGCTCCACCGCGCTTCCGCGCCCCACCCGCCTCGAGCCCCCCCGAGCGGGCCTGAGCGATGCTGCGCTTCATCGTCTCCCGCCTCGGCACGACCGCCATGATGGCGCTGCTGGCCACCCTGGTGATCTTCCTGATCGCCAATACCGTGCCCGGCGATCCCATCCTCGCCCAGCTCGGCGACGTCGCCGCCTCCAACAAGGAGTTCGTCGCCGAGTGGCGCGCCAAATGGGGCCTCGATCTGCCGCTGTGGCACCGCTACCTCCTGTTCCTGAAGGGGCTCGCCCAGGGCGATCTCGGCATTTCCATCGCCTCGCAGCGCCCCGTGCTCGAGGACATCGCCCAGTTCGCGCCCGCCACCATCGAGCTCGCCACCATCAGCTTCCTGCTCGCCCTCGGCATCGGCATTCCGCTCGGCATCATGGCGGCGGTCTGGCGCGACACCTGGATCGATCACGTCGCCCGCGTCGTCTCGCTGGTGGGCGTCTCCTCGCCCACGTTCTGGCTCGCCTTCATCATGCTGGCGATCTTCTACGGCGGACTGGAGATCGCGCCGGGCCCCGGCCGGCTGGACGCCATCGCCATGCCGCCGCCTTCCGTCACCGGCCTGATGCTGATCGACACCGTCATCGCCGGCGACTGGGAGACCTTCCGCGACGCCGCCGCCCATCTCGTCCTGCCCTCGATCGTCCTGGCCGCGGCGACGCTCGGCCTGATCACCCGCACGACCCGCGCCAGCATGCTGGAGAGCATCCAGCAGGACTATGTCCGCGTCGCCCGGGCCAAGGGCCTGAAGCGCTACACGGTCATTACCGGCCATGTCCTGCCGAACGCGCTGATCCCGGTCGTCACCCTCGGCGGCCTCGCCTATGCCAACCTGCTGACGGGCGCGGTCATGACCGAGACCGTGTTCTCCTGGCCGGGCCTCGGCCGCTACACCTTCCGCAGCGCGGCGACCCTCGACTTCCCGGCGATCATGGGCATCACCCTCATCGTCGCGCTGGTCTACCTGCTGATCAACCTGCTCATCGACATCAGCTACGCCCTGCTCGATCCGAGGGTGAACCGATGACCGGCGGACCGATGACCGGCGGACCGATGAGCGTCACCGCCGAAGCCGCCGCAGCCGCCGTCCGCCCGGTGCCGACCCGGGCGCAGCGCTGGCGCCGGCGCTACGGCCTTGCCGCCCTTGGCGCGGCCATCGTGCTCGCCTGGGTGCTGATCGCTCTCGTCGCGCCCTGGCTCACCCCCTACAAGCCCGACGCGGTCGACGTCACCAACCGGCTGCAGCCGCCGACCTGGCAGCACTGGCTCGGCACCGACGTGCTCGGCCGCGACGTTTTCACGCGGCTGCTCTATGGCGCCCGCATCTCGCTCACCACCGGCTTCGTCGTGGTGCTGGTCGGCGCCATCTTCGGCACGCTGGTCGGCGGCTTCGCCGCCTATGCGCGCGGCCGGATCGAGAGCGTGATCATGCGCCTCACCGACCTCGTCCTGTGTTTCCCGCCGATCATCCTGGCGCTCGCCATCGCCGCGGCGCTCGGCATCGGCACGGTCAACACCATCATCGCCATGCTGGTGGTGTGGTGGCCGAAATTCGCACGCCTCGCCCACAGCCTGGTGCTGGTGCAGCGCTCTCAGGAATATGTCGAGGCGGCCATGGTGGTCGGCCTCAGCCCGGCACGCATCCTGATCCGCCACATCATCCCGAACTCCATCGGGCCGCTGATCGTGCTGGTCACGCTCGACATCGGCAATGCCATCATCACCTTCGCCGGGCTCTCCTTCCTTGGCCTCGGCGTCGTGCCGCCGACCCCCGAATGGGGCTCGATGGTGGCCGAAGGCCGCGAGCTGGTGCAGCAATGGTGGGTGGCGGCCTTCCCGGGCCTTGCCATTCTTAGCATCGTGCTCGGCTTCAACTTCCTCGGCGACGGCGTGCGCGACTGGCTCGACCCGCGCGCGAGAAAACGGTGAGCGGCCCGATGAACATGAGCATCAAGCCGCCCGACGGGCTGACCGTCACCCCCGCCCTCGAGGTCCGCGACCTCAGGACCCAGTTCTTCACCGACGCCGGCGTGGTGCGCGCCGTCGACGGCGTCACCTTCACCGTCGCAGCCGGCGAGGCGCTGGGCATTGTCGGGGAATCCGGCTCCGGCAAGAGCGTCACGGCGCTTTCGCTGATGCGCCTTCTCGAGGAGCCGAGCCGCATCGTCGGCGGCGAGATCCTGTTCCAGGGCCGCGACGTTCTCAAGGCCTCGGAAGAGGAGCTGCGCACCCTGCGCGGCGACCGCATGGCCATGGTCTTCCAGGACCCGATGACCTCGCTCAATCCGGTCCTGAAGATCGCCAAGCAGCTCACCGAGACCATGGTCACCCATGGCCGCTATTCCGCCGGCGAGGCCGCAGCGCGCGCGGTCGGCCTGCTCGGGCGGATGGGCGTCAGCGCGCCCGAGCGCGCCGTCGACAGCTATCCGCACCAGTTTTCCGGCGGCATGCGTCAGCGCGTCATGCTGGCGCTCGGCATGAGCAACGAGCCGTCGCTGCTGATCGCCGACGAGCCAACCACCGCGCTCGACGTCACCATCCAGGCGCAGATCCTCGACCTGCTGCGGGAGCTCAACCGCGATTTCGGCACGGCCATCGTGCTGATCAGCCACGACCTCGGCGTCATCGCCCGGGTCTGCACGCGCACGCTCGTGATGTATGGCGGCGAAGTGGTCGAGGAAGGCCCGACCGAGGATCTCCTGAAGGATCCACGCCATCCCTATACTTGGGCGCTGATCAATGCCGTGCCGCGCATCGACGAGACGACGCGCGGCGATCGGCGGCTGACGACCATCGAAGGCCAGCCGCCCGACCCGCTGGCCATGCCGGAGGGCTGCCGCTTCGCGCCGCGCTGTCCGTTCAAGGTCGCACGCTGCGACGAGCATCCCGCGCTCGCCGAGGTCGCCCCCGGCCGCAAGGCGCGCTGCTGGGTGACGCAGGCCGGCACCGTGCTCACCCCGGCACGGCACACGGCGGCAGCCGCGGCCGCGCAGCCGGACCGCGGCCCACCCGCCGCGGCCGATCCGATCCTGAAGGTGCGCGGCCTCGTCAAGCATTTCGCCCTGCCGAAGACCGGCTTTTTCGAGCGTCCGCGCCATGTCCATGCCGTCGACGACGTCGATCTCGACGTGTTCCCCGGCGAGACCGTCGGGCTCGTCGGCGAATCCGGCTGCGGCAAGTCCACCCTGGCGCGGGTGGTCACCCGCATCCACCAGCCCGATGCCGGCGAAATCCGGTTCGACGGCGTCGACATCGCGCAGGCGAGCCAGGGCCAGATCCGGCCGCTGCGCCGGCGTATGCAGATGGTGTTCCAGGACCCCTATGCCTCGCTCAACCCGCGCATGAGCGTTGCCGACATCCTGGGCGAGCCGCTGCGCTTCCATGGCCTGACCGGCGGTCCGCGGGAGACGCGCGAGCGGATCCAGGAGCTGCTCGCCACCGTCGGTCTCGGCGCGCGCGCGGCCGACCGCTTCCCGCACGAATTCTCCGGCGGCCAGCGCCAGCGCATCTCGATCGCCCGGGCGCTGGCGGTGAGGCCGGATTTCATCGTCGCCGACGAGCCGATCTCGGCGCTCGACGTCAATATCCAGGCCCAGATCATCAACCTGATGCTCGACCTGCAGGAGCGCTTCGGGCTGACCTACCTGTTCATCGCCCACGATCTCGCCGTGGTCAGGCACATTTCCGACCGGGTCGTGGTGCTCTATCTCGGCAAGGTCATGGAGGTGGCGCCTGCCGACCAGCTGTTCGCGCGACCGCTTCACCCCTATAGCCGCTACCTCATTTCCGCCGTGCCGATCCCCGACGCCGCGGTGGAGCGCGGCCGCTCGCACCTGAAGCTCGCCGGCGAACCGCCGAGCGCCGTCGATCCGCCATCCGGCTGCCGCTTCCGCACCCGCTGCCCGCTCGCCAGGCCGATCTGCGCCAGCGAGCCGCCGCCGCTCGTGGAGCATGGCCCCCGCCATTTCGCCGCCTGCCATTTCGCGGGCGAGTTGTCCTGAGCATGAGAGGAGGTTGCCGTGCAACGCGTGAGCGCCGACGAGGCCGTCAAGCTGATCCGGTCGGGCGACACCATCGTCATTGGCGGCTCGGGCGGCGGCCATGCCGTGCCGGAGGCGCTGATGGCCGCGCTGGAGCGGCGCTTTCTCGCCGAGAGCCTGCCGCGCGACATCACCGCCGTCCATCCGGTCGGCCTCGGCGACGGCGCCGGCAAGGGGGCCGGCCACTTCGCCCATGAGGGGCTGCTGAAGCGCATCGTCTGCGGCACCTTCGTCAATTCACCCGGCATTTCCGACATGGCGCTGGCCGACAAGGTGGAGGGCTATACCCTGCCGCAGGGGGCGCTCTCGCAATTGATGCGCGAGATCGCCGCCGGGCGCCCGGGCCTCATCACCAAGACCGGCCTGCACACTTTCGTCGATCCTCGTCACGGCGGCGGCCGCCAGAGCCGCTCGGCGCCGGAAGGCGTGGTCGAACTCATCCAGTTCCGCGGCGAGGACCATCTTTTCTTCAAGCCCTTCCACATCGATGTCTGCTTCCTGCGCGGCACCACCGCCGACGAGGACGGCAACGTCACGATGGAACAGGAGGCGGTGTTCCTGGAAATGCTCTCGGAGGCCCAGGCGACCAAGCGCTGCGGCGGCCTCGTCATCGTCCAGGTCAAGCGCATGGCCAAGCGCGGCACGCTGTCGCCCAAGGCGGTCAAGATCCCGGGCATCCTGGTCGACCTCGTGGTGGTCGAGCCGGGCCAGTGGCAGACCTATCTGATGGAATACAGCCCGGCCTACGCCGGCGAGCTGCGCATGCCGCTCTCCGACATTCCCGTTCTGCCGCTCGACGCCCGCAAGGTCATCGCCCGCCGCGCGGCGCTCGAGCTCTTTCCCGGCGCGATCTGCAATCTCGGTTCGGGCATCTCGACGGGGATCGCCAATGTCGCGGCGGAGGAAGGCGTGCTCGACGCGGTCTGCCTGACCAACGAGCAGGGCCTGATCGGCGGCGCGCCCGCCTCCGGCGGCGATGCCGGAGCCGCGCGCAACTATGCCGCCATCGTCGACCAGCCCTATCAGTTCGACTTCTACGACGGCGGCGGGCTCGACCTCGCCTTCCTGTCCTTCGCCGAGGCCGACGCCGCCGGCAACGTCAATGTCAGCCGGTTCGGCAAGCGCATCGTCGGGCCGGGCGGCTTCATCAACATCAGCCAGAACGCGCGGGCGGTCGTGTTCAGCGCCACATTCACCGCCGGCAGCTCGGAGCTCGCCTTCCTCGACGGCGCGCTGAAGATCGTCGCCGACGGTCCCAAGGCGAAGCTCGTCGCGGCGGTCGAGCAGGTCACCTACAGCGGCCCCTATGGCGCCGAGCGCGGCCAGCGCGTGCTCTACGTCACCGAGCGCGCGGTGTTCCGCCTCGCTCCCGGCGGCGTCGAACTGATCGAGATCGCCCCCGGCATCGACCTGGAACGCGACGTCCTCGGCCGCATGGGCTTCCGCCCCGCCGTCTCGCCGAACCTGAAGCGCATGGATGAGCGCCTGTTCCGCCCGGAACCGATAGGGCTTGCCGCGCATCTTGCGGCGCGGCCAGGCCGGCGCCCGCCGGCCCATCTCGCCATCGGACAATCCTCGCAGGCAGCAGCATCATGACCGCTTCGAGCTCTCCCGAAACCGCCGGCCGCCAGGCCCTGATCGACGGCGCAACACGTCTCTTCGCCATCATCGGCGATCCGATCGCCCAGGTGAAATCGCCCGGCGTCTTCAATCCGCGGCTCGCCGCCGCCGGCCTCAACGCCGTGCAGGTTCCGGTCCATGTCCTGCCGGAGCGGTTCGACGCAACGGTGCGCGGCCTGATGGCCATGGCCAATCTCGACGGCTTCATGGTGACCGTGCCCTACAAGACGCGCGTCATCCCGCTGCTCGACGAGATCCTGCCGATGGCGGCGAAGGTCGGCGCGGTCAATGCCGCCCGGCGCGAACCGGACGGCCGCTGGGTCGGCGACATGTTCGACGGTCGCGGCCTCGTCCGCGGCCTGACCGAGCGCGGCATCCGATTGGGCGGCCGCCGCGTCCTGCTGCTCGGCGCCGGCGGCGGCGGCAGCGCCGTGGCGATCGCGCTCGCCGATGCCGGCGCCGCGGCACTGACCATCGTCGACGTCGATGGCGCCAAGGCAGCGGCGCTGGCCTCGCGGACGGCGGAGGCCTATCCGGGCTGCGCCGCGCGGTCCGGCGCGCCGGACCTTGCCGGCCACGACATGCTGGTCAATGCGACGCCCACCGGCATGGCCGCGGGCGACGGCCTGCCGGCCCCGCTCGATGGCCTCGGCGCCGACATGCTGGTCGTCGACATCGTCATGAAGCCGGAGGTGACGCCGCTGATGGCCCATGCCCGCGAGCGCGGCTGCACGGTGTTCGGCGGCCGCGTCATGCTGGACGGCCAGGCCGAGGAGGTCGCCCGCTTCCTGCGCATCGGAGCGGCCGGATGAACCCGACACGGCTTGACGTCGGCGAGACGGCCAGCTTCGCCAAGACCATCACCGAGGCCGATCTCGTGCTCTTCGCGGGATTGACCGGCGACTTCGATCCGATCCATGTCAACGAGGACTATGCCGCCAGGACCCCGTTCGGCCGGCGCATCGCCCATGGCGCGCTGGTCATGGGCCTCCTCTCCACAACCGCCTCCATGATGTCGCGCCGCTCGGCCGAGCGCGGTGCCGCCGGCACCTCCGTGTCGCTCGGCTATGACCGGATCCGCTTTCTCAAGCCCGTCTTCATCGGCGACACCCTGACCGCGCGCTACACGATCGAGGAGGTCGATATCACGGCCGGCCGCACCCGCTCGCGCGTGGAAGTGGTCAATCAGGCGGGCGAAACCTGCCTCGCCGGCACCCACATCATGAAATGGGTGGAAGCCGGTCGCTGACCGGCCCCGCCCCGTCCGAAAGACCGCCCGATGCCGCTCTCCGAGATCCACCAGGAAATCCGCCGCACTGCCCGCCGCTTCGCCGAGGAGGTGGTGCGTCCAGAGGCCGAGGCGCTCGACCGCGACGAGAGCTTCCCGCGCCACATCTACCGGCGCATGGGCGAGCTCGGCCTGTTCGGCATCACGACGCCCGCCGAGCTCGGCGGCGCCGGGCTCGACGCGCTGGCCTATGCGCTGGTCATGGAGGAACTGTCGCGTGGTTACGCTTCGGTCGCCGACCAATGCGGCCTTTACGAGCTGATCGCGACGCTGCTCTCCGTGCACGGCACGCCCGCGCAGCAGGCGCGCTGGCTCGGCCCCCTGCTCAGGGCCGAGTTCGCGCCCGCCTATTGCATCACCGAGGCCGAGGCCGGCACCGACGTCTCCGGGATCCGGACGACGGCGGAGCGCACAGCCGCCGGCTGGCGCCTCAACGGCTCCAAGCTCTGGATCCACAATGCCCCGGTCGCCGATGTCGGCTTCGTCCTGGCGCGCACCGACAAGGCCGCCGGCAAGCGCGGCATGAGCATCTTCATCGTCGAGCTCGACAGGCCCGGCGTCAGCCGCGGGCCGAAGGAACACAAGATGGGCCAGCGCGCCTCGCAGGTCGGCGGCCTTGCGTTCGATACGGTCGAGCTGCCTGCCGACGCCCTGCTCGGCGCCGAAGGGCGCGGCTTTCCCATCATGATGAGCGCGCTCGACAAGGGCCGCATCGGCATTGCCGCGCTCGCCGTGGGCATTGCCCAGGCCGGGCTCGAGGCCGCGCTCGACTATGCCCGTACCCGCCGGCAGTTCGGCCAGGCCATCGCCGACTTCCAGGGCCTGCAGTGGATGCTGGCCGACATGGCCAAGGAGATCACTGCCGCGCGCCTGATGGTGCACAACGCGGCGGAGGCTTTCGAGCGCGGCCGGTCGGCGACGATCTATTGTTCCATGGCCAAATGTTTCGCCGCCGACATGGCTGTGGCCCAGACCGCCAATGCGGTGCAGATCTTCGGCGGCAGCGGCTATATCAGGGGCTTCGAGGTCGAGCGGCTCTATCGCGACGCCAAGATCACCCAGATCTACGAGGGCACCAACCAGATCCAGCGCTCGATCATCGCGCGCGAACTGCTGGCGAACGGCGTGCCCGGCTGAGCGCCAGGGCGCGCCGCCTGGCGGCCACCATCATCTCCTGCGAGCGGCGCTCGCGAGCGAGCGTGCCGTGCATTCCGCTGGGGCGACGCCGGGACCCTGTTCCGGACGACCGTCGATGGCGACGGCGATCTCTCGGACGGCGGCCGCCGGCTGTTGACGAGTGCTTGCCGGTGCGAAAGACCCTGTCCAAGCCGATGGCCTTCGCGGCGGCGACAGGGGCCTGAAAACAGCGGCGGCGCCCGAAGGCGCCGCCACAAGGAGATCGGACCACCAGCCTATTGCGGCTGCGGCTGCGGCTGTTGCGGCTGCTGCTGGTCGGATTGCTGCAGCTGCTGCTGTTGCTGCGCCAGGAGGTCGGTGATGCGCCGGACGGTGACCCGCCGGTTCTCACGCGAGGCGCCCTGCGTCTGCACCTTCGGATACTGGCTGCCGTAGCCCTGCGAGGTCAGGTTCTCCGGCGGCACGTTGAAGTCGCGGGTCAGGATGGTTGCGACCGACTGCGCGCGGCGGTCGGACAGCGAGAGATTGTCGACATCCGAACCCACGGCGTCGGTGTGGCCTTCGATGAGGAAGACCTCGGCCGGATTGCGCTGCACTGCCTGATTGATCGCCTGGGCGACAGTCGCCAGCTGCTGCACCTGCCCTGGCGACACCGCCCACGATCCCGTATCGAAATTGATCGTGTTGATGTCGACGCTGCGCGTATAGGCCCGCACCGCCGGGCTGTAGCGCACCTCGTCCAGGGTATAGCGCCGGGGCAGCGGCGCCACCGGCGGCGCGGTGAGCGTCTCGTAGATGGTCCGCTCGTCGGCGACGCCGGTATCGACGATGTAGCGCTCCTGCGGGATGTCGAGCCGCGGCGGCGGCAGCTCGACCACCTGCTCGTCGAAGGACCGTGGCTGGCCGCCGTAATAGTTCTCGATCAGCACCACCTCGCGGCCGTCGGGATAGCGGCGGAAGCGCCGGCGGAGCTGGCCGTATTCGTCGGTCACGGTGACGACCTGGACACCGCCCGGCCGGTCATAGACCGAGTAGAACTCGCCGCCGCGGCGTTCGCTGCGGAAATTGCCGCCGAGGTCGCGGAACCGCTCGGTCTCGTCATGGCGCAGGAAATAGCCGTCGCCGTCGCGGACGATGGTGCGGCCGGGCTCCTGGATGACCATGACGCCGTCGCGGCTCTGCTCCCGGCGTTCCCGCCTGATATCGTCGATGCCGTTGTCGCGCGTGCCGCGGCCGACCAGGAAGCCGCCGACAAGCCCGGCCGCGCCGCCAATGGCCAGCGCGCCGGCCGGGCTGATGCGCGACCCGCTGGTCCGCGGCTGCTGATAGCCTCCCGGATAGCCGCCGTAACCCGGCTGCGGGGCGACATAGCCCGGCTGCCGCGGCTGGCCTTGCGTGAAGCCGGGTTGGCCGGGCTGACCTGGCTGGCCCGGACGTTGGCCGAAACCGGGCTGTCCAGGCTGGCCGGGCTGTTGCCCAAATCCGGGCTGGCCCGGCTGGCCGGGCGGCTGGCCGGCACCGGGACCGCCGGGCTGGCCCGGAGCCTGTTGACCGGGAACGGGCTGACCTGGAACCGGCTGGCCGGGCACACCCGGGCGCTGCTGCCCGGGAGCCTGGGGCTGGCCCGGCGCAGGCGGCTGGCCTGGAAC
>NZ_JAPSET010000063.1:0-27488 GCF_026847585.1 Phreatobacter sp. AB_2022a | reverse complement strand
CGACCGGCGCGGGCGCAACGGCCTTCGCCGGCGCAGCTTTCGCCGCCACGGGCTTCGCCACGGCCACCTTGGCTGCCGGCGTCTTGGCTTTTGCCGGTACCGGCCTTGCCTCGGTCCTGACGGCCTCCGGCTTTGCCGGTTCGGGCTTGACCACCTCCGGCTTCACCACCTTGGCCTTCACCACCTTCGGCGCGGCGGCCTTGGCCGGTTTCGGCGCGGCGACTTCCGGCACGACGGTCAGGTGCGGCGCCCGCACAGGGGCCGGAGCGGCCTCCGGCTCACGCCGGACGCGAGGCCCGGCCGCACCCGGCGCGAAAGCCCGCATCAGCCCCATGCCGACACCCCAGAACGCCACCCAGCCGGTCATCGCGACCGTCATCGGCAGCACGGCGGCCGCGACCGCCGGCCCGGCCAGTTCTTCCGCCGCGCGGAAAGTCCTCGACCCATCCTTCAACATTGCATTCACGTCTACACCCGGAAGCGACATGGCTTGCACCCAGTTCTCGTTGCGCAGATGCACTGGTGGCTCGAAGGACATTTCCTCGTCGGCTCGTTGATTATTCCGCTGCGATCGCGACGCGATCGGGATGCGGGTTCGCGGCATAGGCGTCGATCTTCTTTTCGATCTCGCCGCGGAAATGGCGGATGAGGCCCTGGACCGGCCATGCCGCCGCATCGCCCAGCGCGCAGATGGTGTGGCCTTCGACCTGCCCGGCGACGTCGAGCAGCATGTCGATCTCCTTTTTATGGGCCCGGCCTTCCGACATGCGGGTCAGCACGCGCCACATCCAGCCGGTGCCTTCACGGCACGGCGTGCACTGGCCGCAGCTCTCGTGCTTGTAGAAATAGGAGATGCGGGTGATCGCCCTGACGACGTCGGTCGACTTGTCGAGCACGATGACCGCGGCGGTGCCGAGGCCGGATTTCAGGGCGCGCAGCGCGTCGAAATCCATGGGCGTGTCCCAGATCTCGTGAGCCGGCACCAGCGGCACCGACGAACCGCCGGGGATCACGGCGAGCAGGTTGTCCTTGCCGCCACGGATGCCGCCGCAGTGCTTCTCGACCAGTTCCGAGAACGGGATCGACATCGCCTCTTCGAAGGTCGCCGGCTTGTTCACATGGCCGGAGACGCAGAACAGCTTGGTGCCGAGATTGTTCGGCCGGCCGAAGCCGGCGAACCAGGCCGCGCCGCGGCGCAGGATGGTCGGCACCACAGCGATCGATTCGACGTTGTTGACCGTCGTCGGGCAGCCGTAGAGGCCCATATTGGCCGGGAACGGCGGCTTCAGGCGCGGCTGGCCCTTCTTGCCCTCCAGGCTCTCGAGCAGCGCGGTCTCCTCGCCGCAGATATAGGCGCCGGCGCCGTGATGGACGTAGAGATCGAAATCCCAGCCGTTCTTGTTGTTCTTGCCGAGAAGGCCGGCGTCATAGCACTCGTCGATCGCGCGCTGCAGCGCCTCGCGCTCGCGGATGAACTCGCCGCGCACATAGATGTAGCCCGTGTGGGCGCCCATGGCGCAGCCGGCGATCAGGCAGCCCTCGACCAGCGTATGCGGGTCGTTGCGCAGGATCTCGCGGTCCTTGCAGGTGCCGGGCTCGGATTCGTCGGCATTGACAACGAGGTAGCTCGGCCGGCCGTCGGACTGCTTGGGCATGAACGACCATTTCAGGCCGGTCGGGAAGCCGGCGCCGCCCCGACCGCGCAGGCCGGAATCCTTGACCTGCTGAATGATCCAGTCGCGCCCCTGGTCGATGAAACCCTTGGTGCCGTCCCAATGGCCGCGCGCCATCGCGCCCTTCAGGCTCTTGTCGTGGAAACCGTAGATATTGGTGAAGATGCGATCCTTGTCGGCCAGCATCGTCTCACTCCTTCACGGACGGCGCGTCGGCCGCAGGGGCTTTCTTCGCGGGCGCCTTCCGCGGCGCTCCGTCCCCGCCCGGGGTCGCGGCGTTGAACGGCAGGTCGTGCAGCGTCAGCGCCCCGCCTTCGGGTTCGGCACCGTGCCGACCGTTCTGCGGGCCCGGCTTCGGCTTCTCGCCGCGCGCGAAGGCGTCCAGCACCTTTTCGAGGCTCTCCGGCGTCAGGTCCTCGTAGGTGTCGGAGAAGACCTGGATCATCGGCGCGTTGACGCAGGCGCCGGCGCATTCCACCTCCTCCCAGGAGAAGGCACCGTCGGCCGACAGGTGGAACGGCTCGGCGTGAATGCGCGACTTGCAGACCTTGATCAGCTCTTCCGCGCCCCGGAGCATGCAGGGCGTGGTGCCGCAGACCTGCACATGGGCCTTTGTGCCCACAGGCTGCAGCTGGAACATCGTGTAGAAGGTCGCGACCTCGAACACCCTGATATAGGGCATGTCCAGCATGTCGGCGATATATTCGATGGCCGCCTTGGGCAGCCAGTAGGCGTGCTGCTCCTGGGCGCGCCACAGCAGCGGAATGACCGCCGAGGCCTTCCGTTCCGCCGGATATTTGCCGATCGTCTCCCTTGCCCAGGCAAGATTCTCCGCCGTGAAGGCGAAGGAGGCCGGCTGGACCTCATCGGGGGCAAGTCTGCGGACGCTCATCGCTCGATGCTCTCGTGATTGTCGTCAGTTCACAGGAATGCAGGGCAGCGCGGTCAGTCGTGCCGGCGGGTCGGACTGATTGGTTCCCCGTGCGCCGGTGACGACGCAGATGAAGGCGCGGGTGCCCTGCTGCAGGGTCATCACGATCTCGCCGGGCCGGCCATTGGTCGTCGTCGACGAGATGGCATAGCCGGAATTGATCAGTTCGCCCAAAGGCTTGCCCGCGGACATGTCGAGCGACTGGGCCGCCGCCGCGCCGGCCGTCCCGGCGAGCGCGAGGACCGCGGCCGCGATACGCAGCGAAACGCTCATCGATCGACCTCCCCGAAGACGATGTCGATCGATCCGAGGATCGCCGAGACATCGGCCAGCATGTGGCCCTTGCACAGGAAATCCATGGCCTGGAGATGGGCGAAGCCCGGAGCACGGATCTTGCAGCGATAGGGCTTGTTGGAACCGTCTGAGACCAGATAGACGCCGAACTCGCCCTTCGGCGCCTCGACCGCGGCATAGACCTCGCCGGCCGGCACGTGGAAGCCCTCGGTATAGAGCTTGAAGTGGTGGATGAGCGCCTCCATCGAGCGCTTCATCTCGCCGCGCTTCGGCGGCACCACCTTCTGGTCCTTGGCCGAAACCGGCCCCGGCGTCTCGCGCAGCAGCTTGGTCACCTGCTTCATGATGCGGACGGACTGGCGCATCTCCTCCATGCGGATGAGATAGCGGTCGTAGCAGTCGCCGTTCTTGCCGATCGGAATATCGAAATCGAGATCGGCATAGCATTCATAGGGCTGCGACTTGCGCAGGTCCCAGGCGACGCCCGAACCGCGGATCATCACGCCCGAGAAGCCCCAGGCCCAGCAATCCTCGATCGACACGACGCCGATATCGACATTGCGCTGTTTGAAGATGCGGTTCGGCGTCAGCAGCGCGTCGAGATCGTCGACCACCTTGAGGAACGGGTCGCACCAGGCCTCGATATCGTCGACGAGCTTGGCCGGCAGGTCCTGGTGCACGCCGCCGACGCGGAAGAAGGCCGCGTGCATGCGCGAACCCGAGGCCCGCTCGTAGAAGATCATCAGCTTCTCGCGCTCCTCGAAGCCCCAGAGCGGCGGGGTCAGCGCGCCGACGTCCATCGCCTGGGTCGTCACGTTGAGCAGATGCGAGAGAATACGGCCGATTTCGCTGTAGAGCACGCGGATGAGCTGGCCGCGGCGCGGCACCTCGATCCCCAGAAGCCGCTCGACGGCCAGGCAGAAGGCGTGCTCCTGGTTCATCGGCGCGACATAGTCGAGCCGGTCGAAATAGGGGATCGCCTGCAGATAGGTCTTGGTCTCGATCAGCTTCTCGGTGCCGCGGTGCAACAGGCCGATATGCGGATCGACCCGCTCGACCACTTCGCCGTCGAGTTCCATGACAAGACGCAGCACACCGTGGGCCGCCGGATGCTGCGGCCCCCAGTTGAACGTGAAGTTTCGGATATCGTGTTCACCCATGATCGCCCCCGCTCAGCTCGCTTTTGCCTTCTCGTCACCGGGCAGGACATAGTCCGTACCCTCCCACGGTGACAGGAAGTCGAACTGGCGGAATTCCTGGGCCAGCCGGACCGGCTCGTAGACGACACGCTTCTGGGCGTCGTCGTAGCGGACTTCGACGAAGCCCGAGGTCGGGAAGTCCTTGCGCAGCGGATGGCCGTCGAAGCCGTAGTCGGTCAGGAGGCGGCGCAGGTCGGGATGGCCGGTAAACAGCACACCATAGAGGTCGTAGGTCTCGCGCTCGAACCAGACGGCGCCCGGAAAGACCGGCGTGACAGAAGCCACTGGCGTCGTCTCGTCGGCCTGGATCTTGACCCGGATGCGGGCGTTCTGCTTCGGCGAAAGCAGGTGATAGACCACGTCGAAACGCTTGGCCCGCCCCGGATAGTCAACCCCGCACACGTCGATGATGTTCCAGAACTGGCACCGTCCATCGTCGCGCAGGAAGGTCATCACCCTGGTGATGTCGGCAGCCTCGGCCGTCAGCGTCAGTTCGCCGAAGGCGACGTTCGCGCCGGTCACCGCGCCTGGCAGAGCCTTGACGATGTAGTCGCCGAGTTCGTGCAGCGTCCCGTCCATTGTTCCAAACCCCTGCCCGTCTCAGCGCTCGATCGTGCCGGTGCGGCGGATCTTCTTCTGCAGAAGCAGCACGCCGTAGAGCAGCGCTTCCGCGGTCGGCGGGCAGCCGGGCACATAGACGTCCACGGGCACGACGCGGTCGCAGCCGCGCACCACCGCATAGGAATAGTGGTAGTAGCCGCCGCCATTCGCGCACGAACCCATCGAAATGACGTAGCGCGGCTCGGGCATCTGGTCGTAGACCTTGCGCAGGGCCGGCGCCATCTTGTTGGTCAGCGTGCCCGCCACGATCATCACGTCGGACTGGCGCGGCGAAGCGCGCGGCGCGAAGCCGAACCGCTCGACGTCGTAGCGCGGCATCGACAGCTGCATCATCTCGACCGCGCAGCAGGCGAGGCCGAAGGTCATCCACATCAGCGAGCCGGTGCGCGCCCAGTTGATCAGGTCATCGGTGGCGGTGACCAGGAAACCCTTGTCGGCCAGCTCGTTGTTGATGTTCGAAAAGAACGGATCGGCCGTGCCGATGGGTTTGCCATCGAGGCCGACGAGGCCCCTGGGGGCCGGAGCGACGAGCGGATCGCCGCGGTCGAGGGCGGTTGCCATATCAGAACCTCAATCCCAAACGTCTCAAGCCCGAGCGCCTCAATCCCATTCCAGCGCGCCCTTCTTCCACTCGTAGATGAAGCCGATCGTCAGGACGCCGAGGAAACACATCATCGACCAGAAGCCGAACCAGCCGACCGTCTTGAAGGCGACGGCCCAGGGGAACAGGAAGGCAACTTCGAGGTCGAAGATGATGAACAGGATGGCGACGAGATAGAAGCGCACATCGAACTTCATGCGGGCGTCGGCAAAGGCGTTGAAACCGCACTCATAGGCCGACAGCTTTTCCGGATCGGGCCGGGAAAAAGCCAGAAGGAACGGGGCGACCAGCAGCGCCAGGCCGATGACGGCGGCAAGGGCGATGAAGATGACGAGCGGCAGATAGTCGTTCAGAAGCTCGTTCACTGGCTGCTCTCCACGTCTCGGTCGCGGGTTTGGCCCACCCGCGTGCGACATTTGCCCCGTGCCTTACTCCCTCGCCTGTTGCGGTGCAAGCAGCGGAGGGCGTTGGCAGGTCACATTCCTTAGAAAGGTTATGAGGAAAACGTGACAGCTCAAAAATCAGCACGGAAACTGAGCTGCGGCACGATCAGCCAGCGCGAGTAGCGCACTTCCGGCGCGCTCGACCAGCGATTCTCGTAGGCCAGGAATGCCGAGACCTGGACCCCGCGGCGGATCTCGTAGCGGGCGCCGACGGCCACGTTCACCACGACGTCGTTGCGGGTCGAGATCCAATGCGGAACGTGACGCTGGTCGATCCGCGGCACGAACACGAGGTCGAGCTGCCGGTCGACCCGGTAGAACACCGGCAGCGCGATCTGGACTTTCGAGCGCTCCTTCTGCGAATCCGTCGAGAGCCGGTAGGCGACCAGCAGCCGCGGGGCGACCGACCAGGGCGTGCCGTCCAGGGCGAAGGTGCGCGAGATCTGGCTTTGCAGTTCGTAACCGGTGGACGAATAGCTGTGAAACAGCCCGTCCCAGGACGGGGTCGCCTCCAGCGTGCCGGACCATGAGAGATCGCCGAAGCTGCGGCTCAGGCTGACGCCGCCGGAAAAACCCGAGGCGCCGATCACGAAGGGCCGGCCGGCAAGGCCGAGCTGCGTCAGAACATAGGCCTCGATGGCGGTGTCGGGGTCGATCTGCCTGCGCGCGGCGAAGCGGACGCCCGGAATCACGATGAAATTGGGCGGCCGGCCGGGGCCGGTATCGATGTCGGGAAAATCGAACTCGGCGGCCGCCGCCGGCAGGGCGACGACGCAGCCGACCACCGCCGCCAGGATCGCGCAGCTTCTCGGCCCTGCCTGCCTCGTCATTGCGGCGCCCCCGCCCGACACCACCAGCCAATGGACCAAGGCTGGCGCAAACGCCCCGGCACGACAAGCTGGTAGAACCAGCCATATGCGCCGCTGGCGGGCATCACGGCGAATCGGCCGCCCCGCCCCTGCCCTCCGCCGGTGCCGGCCGCCGGCGCCGCCGCGCGAGCATGTTGAGGCCCTCGACCAGCGCCGAAAAGCCCATGGCCGCATAGATATAGCCCTTCGGCACATGGAAGCCGAAGCCTTCGGCGATCAGCGTCATGCCGATCATCAGGAGGAAGCCGAGAGCCAGCATGACGATGGTCGGGTTGCGCTCGATGAAGGTGGCGAGCGGCGTTGCCGCAATCATCATCACCGCGACAGCAACGATCACCGCGATGTACATGATGCCGACCTCGTTGGTCATGCCGACGGCGGTAATGATCGAATCGATCGAAAAGACGAGATCCAGCAGCAGGATCTGGAAGATGGCGCCGCCCAGCGACAGCTGCAGCACGCCCGCAAGCATCTCGTCCCTGGGGTCCTGGGGATCGACGGTATGGTGGATTTCCTTGGTCGCCTTCCAGACCAGGAACAGGCCGCCTGCGATCAGGATCAGGTCGCGCCAGGAGAAGGCGCGCCCGAACAGCGTGAAGACCGGCGTGGTGAGCTGCACGATGATGGAGATCGTCGCCAGCAGCGCGAGCCTCATGACGAGGGCGGCGCCGATGCCGAGCCGGCGGGCGGTCTGACGCTGGTGCTCCGGCAGCTTGTTGGTCAGGATCGAGATGAAGATCAGATTGTCGATGCCGAGCACCACCTCGAGCACGATGAGTGTCGCCAGCGCCGCCCAGCCGACCGGGTCGGTGACGAAGGCGAAATGCGAAGCGATGGTCTCCAGCATCGGATGTGCCCCTTCCCTCCCCCGATGCGCCGCCGAGCCTCAGCGGCGCTGCAGGGCCTGTTGCCATTGGATGATGAAGTCCCGATAGGCCTGCCGCTCGAGCGGCGCGGTCAGGTCCGGACTGGCGGCCAGCGGCCGCTCGCTCGCCCCGAGCATAACCTTCAGCCGCGAGGCGGTCGTCTCGCCCTCGACATCGGCGCGGATGGCGTAGAGGCGCGCCTGGTTGGCGATCACCGACTGGCCGCGCCTGGACAGGACGTAGTCGACCCAGAGCCTCGCCGCGTTCGGATGGGCGGCCTTGCGGCTGATCAGCATCATGCGCGACATGACGAGCGTATGATCGGCGGGCAGGACGACGCCGAGATCCGGGCTGGTGGCTGCCTGGGCCATCGCATAGCCGCCGAGAAGATTGTAGCCGATGAGCGCGTCGCCCGACCTGATCTGCGCCACCATGGCGCCGGTGGTCAGCTCGAGCCGCGCCTGGTTCTGGCCCAGTGCCCGCGCAACCGCCCAGAATTCAGGCGAATTCGCCGCGTCCTGCGCCGCGAGGAAGAAGCCGACGCCCGATTTCTGGATGTCGTAGCTGACCACCTTGCCCTTGAAGCGGCCGGGATCGGCCGAGAGCAGCCGGACGAGATCGCCGCGCGTGCGCGGCACCTCGTTCGCGACGATCAGGCGCTTGTTATAGCCGATCACGACCGGCTCGTAGGTGGTGGCGAAGGCCTGATCGCTCCACACTGCCCATTCCGGCAGGTGGGCCTTTTCCGGTGTCTCGTAGGCCTGCGCATAGCCGCCTTTGACCAGCACCGCCTGCTGGTCCATGGCCGAGCTCCAGACGATGTCCGCGGACTCGGCGTTGAGCTGGTTCTCGGCAATGAAGCGATGGTGCAGAACCGTGGTGTTCAGATCCTCGTAGGCCACGTCGATGCGCGGATAGAGCCGGCGGAAATCCTCGATCAGTGGCGCGGCGACATCGAGATCGGTCGCCGCGTAGATCGCAAGGCGGCCCTCATTCTCGCCGGCGCGCACGGTCGCCGCGTAGGCGGCCGGATAGCCGGACGGAGGCGCGGCCCGGGGGGCATAGGTCAGCGGATCGTCCGCGTCCTGCGCCAGCGCGCGCCCCGGCCGCATGAGCCCGGCCGCCATCAATGCTCCGGCATATCCCAACAGTCGACGACGGGTCACGGCTCATTCTCCCATCGGGATCAGCAGCAGCGGGGTCTGCGTCCGGCGCGCCATTTCCTGGGCCACCGAGCCGAACAGCAGCGCGGACAGTGCGCTTTCGCCCCGCGAGCCCATCACGATCAGGTCGGCGCCGTGGGTCTGCGCCTCGTTGAGGATGAGGTCGGTGACGTCGTCGCTTTCCTTCACCTCGATCTCGATGATCGGTCGCGCCGGCGCCTCGCTGGCACGCACCGCGTAGAAGGCGGCGATCTGCGTCTCCATATGCTGCCGGGCGCGCCGCGCGCGGTCGTCGTGATATTGATCGAGCCGCTCCTGGGGCACGTGTCCATCGATCTCGATCAGCGATGTCTCGCGGATGTCGGGGATCACGACCAGCACCTGCAGCCGCGCTCCCAGCCGGTTGGCGACGCCGATCGCATAGGCGAGCGCCGCCTCCGAGCCTTCGGCGAAATCGGTGGCATAGAGAATATTCTCGACGTTCCTGTTCATGATGCGCTCCCTTCAGGAGAGGCGGCCGACGACGGGCACGACGCCGCAGACGATCGTCGCGATCAGCATGACGGCGGCGGCGGACAGGGCCCACAGGATGGTCTTGCGCTGATGGTCGCCGAACTCGACCTTGGCCAGCCCCACCAGCAGATAGGTCGAGGCGACGAGCGGGCTCAGGAGATGGACCTGCTGCCCGACCAGCGAGGCCCGCGCGATCTCCGCCGTGGTGATGCCATAGACGGCGGCCGTCTTCGCCAGGATCGGCACGATACCGTAATAGAAGGCATCATTTGAAATGAAGAAGGTGAAGGGAATGCTGAGCACGGCGGTGACGATCGCCATATAGGGCCCCATCCATTGCGGCACGGCGACGATGACGCTGTCGGCGATCGCGTCGACCATCTTGGTGCCGGAGAGGATGCCGACGAAAATGCCGGCGGCGAAGATCAGCGCCACCACCGGCAGGGCGTTTTCGGCGTGGGCGGCCGTGCGCTCCTTGGCCTGCTGCAGGCCGGGATAGTTGACGGTCAGCGCTATGGCGAAGGCGACCATGAACAGCACCGGCAGCGGCAGCACGCCCCAGACCAGCAGGACGAGCAGCGCGACCGTCAGGGCGACGTTGAACCAGAGCAGCTTCGGCCGCAGCAGCGATGGATCGCTGCCGACCATCACGGCCTCGCCCTCCCCGCCCGTGCCCAGCTTGACGATGCCGATGCGCCTGCGCTCGCCCATGCCGAGCAGATAGGCGACGAAGACGACCCAGAGCGCCGTGATGATCATCGGCGCGATCAGCGGCACGAACACGTCCTTCATGTCGAGTTCGAGCGCCGTGACGACGCGCGCCGTCGGACCGCCCCACGGCAGGAGGTTCATGTTGTGCGAGGCCATCATGACGACGCAGGTGAAGACCAGCGGGCTCATGCCGAGGCGGGTGTACAACGGCAGCATGGCGGCGGCGGTGACCATGTAGGTGGTCGATCCGTCGCCGTCGAGACCCACGGACATGGCGAGCACGACCGTTCCGACGACGATCTTCATGGGGTCGCCACCGACGATGCGGATGATGAACCGGACCACCGGGTCGAACAGCCCGGCATCGATCATGATGCCGAAATAGAGGATGGCGAACATCAGCATGACGCCCGTCGGCGCGAGCTTCTTGATGCCGTCGAACATCATCGGCCCGAGCACCGGGCCGAAGCCGGTGGCAATGCCGAACGCGATCGGCACCAGAATCAGGGCCACCATCGCCGGAAGGCGCTTGGTCATGATCAGCGCCATGAACACGACGATCATGGCGTAGGCCGAAAATGTCAGCATGGGCGGTCCCTCGAGGTCAGCTTGCGGGTTGGCTCCGGCACTGGCCGCGCCACAAGTCGGACCTTGCTTGTGGCGCCGGCGGCATGGGCATGCGCATCACGTGGGGACAGTCTTCGAAAGTCTTGATCGCGGCGGACCGGCGATCGCCGGACCCCATGGCGGTGATCCCGCCGCCTGCGGCCGGGCCGGCCGCCGCCATCATCGCGTGTTCCGCCGGCCGTCAGGCCGACACCGCGCGCCCGGCCAGCGCGTCGCCATAGATGGCGAAGACCTGGTCGTGGCTGAGATCGCGCGGATTGTTGACCAGCAGGCGCGTCTGCTTCATCGCGTCCTCGGCCAGCTTCGGCAGGTCGGCCTCGCGGATGCCGACGGCGCTGAGCGAGGCCGGCACCTCGCAATCGCGGCAGATGGCGACGATCTCGGCAATGAAGGCCGCAGCGCCGTCCGCCGCCGAGGCTGCCCGGTATCCGGGCCGGACCAGTTCCGCGAGCTCGGCATAGAGCGGCTCTGCCGCCGGCCGGTTGAAGGCCAGCACATGCGGCAGCACCAGGGCGTTCGAGAGGCCGTGCGGCACATGGAAGATGGCGCCGATCGGATAGGCCAGCGCATGCACGGCGGCGACCGGCGCGTTGGCGAAAGCCATCCCCGCCAGCATGGATCCGAGCAGCATCTCGGCGCGCGCCTCCAGATTGCCTCCGTCGCGGAAGACGGTGCGGACATTGGCCGCCAGCAGCGCGAGCGCCTTGCGGGCCAGCTGGTCGGAAAGCGGGTTCTTCTTGACCCGGCTGGTATAGGCCTCGATGGCATGGACCATCGCATCGATGCCGGTGGCCGCGGTCACGTGCGGTGGCAGGCCGAGCGTCAGTTCCGGGTCGAGAATCGCCCAGTCGGGAATGAGCCGCGGCGAGACGACGCCCTTCTTCTCGGTGCTGGGCGTGGTGACGATCGAGATCGGCGTCACTTCGGAGCCGGTTCCGGCGGTGGTCGGCACCAGGATCAGCGGCAGGCGGGCGCCTTTGGCAAGCCCGACGCCATAGATGTCGTCGAGCCGGTCGGGCGTCTTGGCGAGATAGGCGACGAGCTTGGCCGTATCGAGAGCGCTGCCGCCGCCGATCGAGACGACGAGATCGACCGCTTCGTCGCGGCAAAGCGCCGCCGCCGTTTCGATGACGTGGGACGGCGGGTCGGCCACGACATCCTCGAATACGATCAGGGCAAGGCCCGCTGCGGCGAGGCCCGCCTCCACCGCGCGCGTCAGGCCGGCTCCGCGCACGCCCTTGTCGGTGACGAGCAGCACGCGCCGCGCGCCGTAATCGCCGGCAAGATCAACAATCTTCTTCGAGGCCCCGACCTCGAAGAGAATGTTGGAGGGCGCCTGAAAGGTGAAAGGGTTCATCTCGTCTTCCCGCTTGTTGCTGCAGGCGCCGCGCAGGCTGGCGCCAGCCGATCCTAGTCACTCTCCGCGCGATTTCAGCGTTGTGCTGCGCGCAAATCATGCGCGCGCACACGCGTTGCGCGATATCCGCCGCTTCCAGCGATCAGAAACCGATTCCACGCCCCGCTCAAATCGCCTGCCGTTGCCCCTCCCCAGCCGGCCCGGCGGTGCGTACGGACCGGGAAGGCGACGGCCTCCGGGCCGTCGGGAAAAAGTATTGCACAGGATCGCCGCAAGCGCCTTGACATGGTCCGGGTGGTCCCTTATCCACCGCGACCTCGGCGGCAGAAATCGCCGAGACCGCGCGGGCGTAGCTCAGTTGGTTAGAGTGCCGGCCTGTCACGCCGGAGGTCGCGGGTTCGAGCCCCGTCGCCCGCGCCAGTCAAGTCATCGCATCCACAATGCGGCTTGGCTGGCGTCCCGCCCCCCGGGGCGGAAACCTGCGCGGTTCCAGGCCTTCCGGCCCTCGTTCCCTCTCCGATATCGTCCGCGCTCCGCGCCATCGGCATGGGCGCTTTTGCGCGCTCCGCCGCCTCGCCGCGACGGCGGCCGCCTCATTCGGCCGGCTGGCGGCGGACGACCCCGGCGATCCGGCCGGCAAGGCGGAACACCAGCGGCGCGGAAATCATGATCAGGAACACCCTGATGATGTGATGGGCGGCGACGAAGGCCACCTCCGTGTGCAGGGCGACCGCGATGAGGCTCATTTCGGCAAGGCCGCCCGGCGAATAGGCGAGTGCCAGCGTCACGACCGAATAGTCCGAGAACTGGGCGACGAGAACGGCGAAGACGGTCATCCAGAACAGGAGAATGACGGTCGAGCCGACCGACAGGGCCAGGATGCGCAGGACGGTGCGGCTCGCCGTGCCGGCAAAACGGCAGCCGATCACCACCCCGAGCACGAGCTGCGCCGCATTGACGATCTCGAAGGGCGGCTTGAAGTCGCTCCAGCCGAGCATGTGCACGCAGGCGCTGACCACCATCGGGCCGAGCAGGTTCTTGGCCGGCAGATTGAGGAGGTGGCCAAGCAGCGCCCCGGCGAAACCACAGCCGATCAGCCAGGCCTCGCCGACCAGCGGCGTCGAGAACATCGAGACGGCGCCGGCGGTCCGGTTCAGCGACACGCCCTCGATCCATTGCACGGCGAAAGGCAAGGTCATCACGATCAGCAGGATGCGCGCGGAATGGATCAGCGCGATGATTCGGCCGTCCCCTCCTCTCTCCTCGCCATAGGTGATCATTTCGACGAGGCCGCCGGGCATGCCGGAGAAGAAGGCCGTGGTGCCGTCGAACCCCCCGATCCGCCGGAAATACCAGACGACCGTCAGTCCGCAGGCGACCATGAAGGCGACGAGGCCGAGGATGGTCGGCAGCCAATGCGGAAGCTGCGCGACGATGGCGGGATTGAAGCCCGAGCCGAGCATGACGCCGATGATCGCCGACATGGGCGCCCGGATCACGGCGGGCGCGGCCACCGGCGCGCGGGTCAGCGCCGCCACCGTGGTGAACGTCATGGCGCCGAGCATCCAGGGCAGCGGCAGCTTGAGGATCGCGAAGATCATGCCGCCGGCAAAGCCGAGCAGCAGCGCCAGGCCGAAGGCGGGATAGGGAAACTGCGAGGGCCGAAGCTCGAGGATCCCGTGGCGGATATCCTGAAGCCAGCTCGTCACGCCTCGCGCCTCCATGGCCCTCGCCGTCATCCAGCCGGCCCTGGCCCGGGCGCCGGCGGACGGGACAGCGCATAGCACCTCGCGCCGAACCCGCGCCAGGGCCTCGATGCAAGGCAGATGGCACCGCGCCTCGCGCCGACTTATCCACGCCCATACCCCTGCAACCGGCGCGCGGCCACGGGTCGCTTTCCATCCGGCGCGCCCCGGCCTATAAGGACCCCGCCCGGAAGGTTGCGATTTTCCAGGGCCGTACGGATTCCGTCCAAACCAGAACGATCGGGATCGCGCGCGGAGCGGCCCCAGCAGGACCTGACCTCACGCATGAGCACCGTTCTCGTCCTCAACGGACCCAATCTCAACCTTCTCGGCACGCGCGAACCGGCGATCTATGGCTCGACCACGCTGACCGACGTCGACGCGCTGTGCCGCGACGCGGCCGCCGGTCATGGCCTGACCGCGGATTGCCGCCAGTCCAACCATGAAGGCCAGTTGGTCGACTGGATCCACGAGGCCGGCCGCGCCCATGCGGCCGGAACGCTGAAGGGCGTCGTGCTCAATGCCGGCGCCTATACCCACACCTCGCTTGCCATCGCCGATGCGATCCGGGGCACCGGCGTGCCGGTGATCGAGGTGCACATCACCAATGTCCACGCCCGCGAGGCGTTCCGTCATCATTCCTATCTGTCACCGGTCGCGCGCGGGATCATTGTCGGGCTCGGGCCCCATGGTTACGTGCTCGCCATCGCCGCGCTCGCCGCGCTTCAGCCGAAGGCCTGAGGCCCGAGGACGAAGCGAGCGGCCAAAGAGGCCCCCATGCTCAAGAACAAATATCCCATCGATCCCGCGCTGATCCGCGAACTCGCACAGGTCCTGAGCGACACTGACCTGACCGAGATCGAGGTCGCCCACGAGGACCTGAAGATCCGCGTGGCGCGCCAGATCACGGTGAACACGACGGTCGCGGCCCCGGTGGCGGCCGTTCCCGCTCCGGTCGCGATGGCCGCCCCCGCGGTTGCCGCGGTCGGCGCCGCTCCGGTCGCGGCGGTCGATGACCCGCGCAAGCATCCCGGCGTCGTCACCTCGCCGATGGTCGGCACCGCCTACCGCCGGCCTTCGCCGGAGGCCAAGCCGCTGGTCGAGGTCGGCACCGCCGTCAAGGAGGGCGACCGCCTCTGCCTCATCGAGGCGATGAAGACCTTCAACGACATCGTCGCGCCGAAGAGCGGCACCGTGACGCGCATCCTGTTCGAGGATGGCCGGCCGGTGGAATACGGCGAACCGCTCATGATCATCGAGTGAACGGTCCCGGCGCCATGTTTCACAAGGTCCTGATCGCCAATCGCGGCGAGATCGCGCTCAGGGTGCTGCGCGCCTGCAAGGAGCTGGACATCGCGACCGTTGCGGTCCACTCCACCGCCGACGCCGACGCCATGCACGTCAAGCTGGCCGACGAAAGCGTCTGCATCGGCCCGCCCCCGGCGCGCGAGAGCTATCTCAACATTCCGCAATTGCTGGCGGCCTGCGAGATCACCGGCGCCGACGCGGTGCATCCCGGCTACGGCTTCCTGTCGGAGAACGCCCGTTTCGCCGAGATCCTGGAAAGCCACGGCATCACGTTCATCGGCCCGAAGGCCGAGCATATCCGGGTGATGGGCGACAAGATCGAGGCCAAGCGCACCGCCAAGCGTCTCGGCATCCCCACCGTTCCCGGCTCCGAAGGCGGCATCGACAACGATGACGAGGCCCGGCGGATCGCCACCGAGATCGGCTTTCCGGTGATCATCAAGGCCGCTGCCGGCGGCGGCGGCCGCGGCATGAAGGTCGCGCGCTCCGCGCAGGAGCTCGAGATCGCGCTGCAGACCGCCAAGACCGAGGCCAAGGCAGCCTTCGGCGACGACGCGGTCTACATCGAGAAATATCTCGGCAAGCCGCGCCACATCGAGATTCAGATCCTCGGCGACGGCCAGGGCAGCGCCATTCACCTCGGCGAGCGCGACTGCTCGCTGCAGCGCCGCCACCAGAAGGTCTGGGAGGAAGGCCCCTCCCCGGTGATCACGCCGGCCCAGCGCGCCGAAATCGGCGGCGTCTGTGCCAAGGCCATGGCCGATCTCGGTTATGTCGGCGCCGGCACGATCGAGTTCCTGTACGAGGACGGGCAGTTCTTCTTCATCGAGATGAACACCCGCATCCAGGTCGAGCACCCCGTGACCGAGATGATCACCGGCATCGATCTCGTCAACGAGCAGATCAAGATCGCCGCCGGCCAGAAGCTCTCGGTCAAGCAGTCCGACATCGTCGTCGAGGGCCATGCCATCGAATGCCGGGTCAACGCCGAGAACCCTTCGAACTTCCGGCCCTCGCCCGGCAAGCTCGGCCTGTTCCACGTACCCGGCGGGCTCGGCATCCGCGTCGACAGCCATGCCTACCAGGGCTACACGATCCCGCCCTATTACGATTCGCTGGTCGGCAAGCTGATCGTGCATGGCCGCACGCGCGCCGAATGCCTGGCGCGGCTGAAGCGGGCGCTCGACGAATTCGTCGTCGACGGCATCGAGACCACCATTCCGCTGTTCCGGACCCTGGTGCGCAATCCCGATATCGCCGCCGGCCGCTACGACATCCACTGGCTGGAAAAATTCCTGGCCGAGAACGATATCAGCGTCTGAACGCCGTCTGCCGGCCGCCCTTCCACGGCGGCCGGTCGCCGGCCCGGGCCCTGGCGCGGCGCCGGCCTGCGCCGCGGTTTAGCCGCAGCCGATGGCGCAACCTGCAGGTGTCGGAAACAGCTTCGCAATCGCCGACCGACTCCTGTATGTAGGTCGGGATGCTAGTTACCTCCTCGTCCGATCTTGCCGCCATCTGTGGCCGTCTTGCGCAACACCCCTTCGTCACGGTGGATACCGAATTCCTCCGTGAAACGACCTTCTGGCCGAAACTCTGCGTCATCCAGCTGGCCAGCCCCGACGAGGCCGTGGCCGTCGACGCTCTCGCGCCCGGCATGGACCTTGCGCCCTTCTTCGACCTGATGACCAATCCGGCGGTCGTGAAGGTGTTTCACGCGGCCCGGCAGGATATCGAAATCGTCTGGCATCTGTCCCAGCGGATCCCCACGCCGCTGTTCGACAGCCAGGTCGCGGCCATGGTGCTCGGATACGGCGACAGCATCTCCTATGATCAGCTCGTCCAGCGCACCAACGGCACGGTCCTCGACAAGACGAGCCGCTTCACCGACTGGTCGAAGCGGCCGCTGAGCGAGGCCCAGATCGCCTATGCCATCGCCGACGTCACCCATCTCAGGGACATCTACGTCAAGCTGACCGCCGAGCTTCAGAAACGCGGCCGCAGCGAATGGGTCGCCGAGGAAATGGGCGTGCTCACCTCGCCGGAAACCTACCGCCAGGAGCCCGAGCGCGCCTGGGAGCGGTTCCGCAACCGCATGCGCAAGCCGCGCGAGCTCGCCGTGCTGATGGAGGTCGCCGCCTGGCGCGAGCGCGAGGCCCAGACGCGCGACGTGCCGCGTTCGCGCGTCCTGAAGGACGACAGCCTGATCGACATTGCCATGACCGGCCCGAAATCGGTCGAGGCGCTGGGCGCCATGCGGTCGATCCCGAAGGGCTGGGAGCGCTCGCGCGACGGCCAGGCGGTGGTCGAAGCCGTGCAGGCCGGCCTTGCCCGCGACCCGAAGAGCCTGCCCGTCATCGAAAAGCATCGCCCGCCGAGCCAGACCCAGTCGGCGACCGTCGAGCTTCTGAAGGTGCTCCTGAAGATGGTCGCCGAAAAGCACCATGTCGCCGCCAAGGTGGTGGCGACCTCCGACGACCTCGACCGGATCGCCGAAAACGACGAGGCCGACGTCGGCGCGCTCAAGGGCTGGCGGCGCGAGCTGTTCGGCGAGAACGCCCTCGCCATCAAGCACGGCAAGCTGGCGCTCGCCATCGAGCGCGGCCGCGTGGTGACCGTCGAGCGGCCGCCGCGCTGATCCGTGCCTGCCGCCCGGCGGCCATGCGCGGACAGCCCGGCGCGCGCCGGCTAGAGTGGCCGGATGTTCCGACCGAGGACCAGGGCGCCCGGCGCATCGTTGTCGCCGTGCTCACGACTATCGCGAGAGGCCACGATGACGACGCAGGATCCCGCCCTTGCCAGGGCTCTCGTTTTGCTCGACCACTTCGGGCTGTTCGACGGCCATAACGACCTGCCCTTCACCATCCGCCGCAACCGGGCCGCGGCGCGCGACGTCGTGGCCTATGGGCTCGATCGGGTGCACCAGGAGAGCGACACCGATATTCCGCGCCTCATCGAGGGACGGGTCGCCGGCCAGGTCTTCGCCGCCTTCGTGCCGACGGCGGTGCCGCATCCCGCCCGCTTCACGCTGGAACAGCTCGCCATCTGCCTCGACATCGAGACCGTGCACGGCAACGTGTTCCTGCCCGCGAGGCGCGCATCCGACCTCGCGCGCGCCCGCAAGGCCGGCAAGATCGCGTCCGTCATATCGGTGGAGAGCGGCGTCGGGCTTGAAAATTCGTTGAGCCCGCTCAGGGTCTGGTACGCCGCCGGCATGCGCATCCTGACGCTGTGCCACAACGAAACCCTCGACTGGATCGATTCGGCAACGGACGCGCCCCGCCACGACGGCCTCACCGATTTCGGCCGGGCGGTGATCGCTGAGTGCAACCGCCTCGGCATCATCGTCGATCTCGCCCACGCCTCGCCCAAGGCGCAGCACGACGCGCTCGACCACGCCCGCGCGCCGCTCGTCTGGTCGCACTCCAACGCCTTTGCGCTGTGCGACCATCCGCGCAATGTCACCGACGACGTCCTGGACCGGGTGAAAAGCCATTCGGGCCTGGTCATGGCGACCTTCGTGCCCAATTTCATCTCGCGCAAAAGCCGCGAATGGGTGGGCGAATTCCAGCTCTACGGCAAGACCCGGCCGGGCCTCGACATCGACGCGGCGGTGACCGCCAAGGCCAGGGATGTCGGGCCCTGGCCGCGCGGCTCGATCGGCGAATTGTGCGACCATATCGAATATATCGTCGGCAAGACCGGCCTCGACCATATCGGCATCGGCTCGGACTTCTATGGCGGCCCCAATCCGCCGGATCTTGCGGATGTCTCGCGTTTCCCACATCTCATCGCCGCGCTCATCCGGCGCGGCTGGTCGGATACCGCCATCGGCAAGATCGCCTCGGGCAATTTCGTCCGGCTGTGGAAGGCGGTCGAGCACAAGGCGGCCGAGCTCGGCCAGGCCGAGCCGCCTGGCGTCGCGGTGGTAGCGAGTAGCGAGTAGCGAGTAGCGAGTAGAATTTCTCTGATAATCCCAACTATTCCCTACCTCGCCCCAATTCGCCGTTCGCTATTTGCCACCCGCCATTCGCCACCACCATCACATCCTCTGCAGCTCCTGCCGCGCGGCCGCCGCGGCCTGATACTTTTCCAGGAGCGCGAAGAGCTTGTCGCTGCTCATGCCCTGGACGCCGAAGCCGGTGACCACGATCTGGCTGCGGCCACTCTTGTATTTGAAGCCGGGAATGTAGCCGCCGGTCCGGCCGTGGTCGGGCGTGCGTGGGTTGAGGTTGAACTTGATCACGATCGTCGCGTTCGAGGTCGTCATCTCGAAATTGTAGATGTCGCTCCACGGCACCGCGCGGGCGAGGCCCGGCATCAGCAGTTCGCCGCCCGACAGGACGAGGAACGGCCGCCGGCGGGCCTTGATCAGGACGATGAAGAGCATGAAGAAGGCGATGAAGAGACCGCCGGCCACCGCCGTCAGGATCATGCTCTCGCGTGACGTCTTGCCGAGACCGCTGAGAAAGGCGAAGACCGTGCCGAAGGCGAAGACTGCCGCAAGGCTGCCGAACAGGAAAACGAGCCAGCGGCTGTGGTAGAGCTCGACCCTGTCGCCGCCCTGGGCCGCAAGACCGGTCAGCATCTCCCGCCGAGCCGCCTTGTTCTCCCGCGCCACATGCTTGAAATCGGCAAGAAGATGGGCCTGCAGCGTCTGTGAATCGGCAAAGAGGCCGCGCACCCAGGCCTGATGCTCGGCATTGACCGGCTCGGCCAGCGCCTCCTGGATCAGGTCGTCGGTCGGCGGCCGGCCGACCGCGCCCATGCGCTGCAGGGTTGGCGGGTGGGTATCGAGCGGATGGGCGGTCGCCGCCTCCGCGGAGAGGTTGGGCGCCTTCAGCGGCGCCTCGCCCACGGCGTCGGCAAGCCGCGCGATGAAGTCCTCGCCGGCCTCGTCCGGCCGCCGGGCGACGCGATCGAGATAGTCGTTCACGACCTCGTCCAGCACGGTGATCCGTACCAGGCTGGTGGCCACGGCCCGTCCGCCGGCAAGGCGCGCGGCCACCTTGTCGGCCTCGAATTCGCGCAGGCGGCTCCAGTGCTTCACCGCGGCATCGAAGGAATCGATGAGATAGGCGGTGAAGGCCGTCGCCGGCTTCGCCCATTCGTTGTCGGACCGCTCGCTGATCTGCATCAGCGTCGCGATCATGCCGGCATAGATGGGCGAGAATTTCAGGCTGTATTCGGTGTCGGCACCGACGAAGTGGCCAAGCTCGTGGGCGAGCACCGCGGTGTTTTCCTGCGGCGAGAGCAAGGTCATGTAGGAGAGCGGCAGGTGCATGGTCCGGCCGCTCAGCGGCTTGTCGTGCGGCTTCAGCACGATGTCGTGGGCGGTGACGTAATAGCTGCTGACGACGCCGACCACGATATTGTCGGGTGGAGCGGTGCCCACCTTGGCCGCAAGGTCGCGCACGAAGGCCCAGAGGCCGGGTGCCTCGGCGGCCGACAGATCACGTCCCATCACCTCCATCGGCTCGTGCTGCGGTTTCAGCGTGCGGGCGAGGCGGAACAGCGCAAGGCCGGAGCCCCAGGTGAGAAAGCCCCCGGCGAGAATCAGGATGAGATGGAGCTTGAAGGCATTGCCGCTGCCATTGCCGAGGATCACCTGCTCATAGCCGATGATGCAGGCGACGAGGGTCAGGGCAAGAAAACCGGTCGTCAGCAGCGTGAGCAGCAGCCCGAGATAGCGCGGCAGCCGCGTCTGCCAGCGCGAAAAAGCGGCCAGCAGCTTTTCACGCGAGCGCAGCGCGCCTCTGGCCGCGAGGCGCACCATGACCATGCCGGCCAACCCGATCAGCGCAGCGCCGACGCCGATCGCCACGGCCACCAGCCCCGCCCCACGCGCCCAGGGCGCGAGAGCGCGGATGGTGCTGTCCCGCGCGGTCTCGTGCCTCAGTTCCCGCAGGCGCTGCTCGACCATCTGCGTCGCCAGCGGATTGCCATAGCGCCGGCCGTCGACGGTGACGCTCGCGCGCGGATTGCCCCTGATGTCGTCGAGGATGGTTTCCAGGCGGTCGATCTGGCGCTGCTCGGCCGCCGTCGGCACGAAAATGTCGGTCCGGTTGGCGTGCCAGACCCATGCCCCGGCTGCGGCCATCAGCAGCGGCATGACGACGAGCCAGACGGAAACGCGGAGAGCCGGAGAAAGCTTGGAAAGAAACGTCATGGATAGGACCGCAATGCCTCGGGCACGAGGGAATCAGGCAGCGGGCATCCACGCCCCCCGCGAACCCGCGCGCTAGGGTTCATTTACGGCGCCCGCGTGACGGGACGAAAGCATGGCAGGGTCCCGCGCCGGCTCGCCGCGGGACGCCCCGCGGCAGGGCCATCAGTGCGACATCAGCACCGGCACGGAGGCATATTGCAGCATCGTCGTGGTCGTGCCGCCGAGCACCATCTGGCGCAGGCGGGAATGGGCATAGCCGCCCATCACCACCATGCGCGCGCGGGTGCTTGCCGCGTGGTCAGCGATCGCCTTGCCGGTGCCGCGCGTATAGGGCAGATCGGTGACGGTGACCTTGACGCCGTGATGGGCGAGCATGGGCGCGAGCGCCGCGCCGGCAATGCGGTCCTCGGCATGGCGGTCGCCCAGCACCGAGACGATTTCCACCTGCCCTGCCCGGTCGATGAAGGCGGTCGCGCCACCGACCGCACGGGCCGCCACGGCCGAGCCGTCCCAGGCGACGATCACCGTGTCGCTGGCCTTCGCGGCATCGAACTCGTCGGGAACGACGATCACCGGCCGGCCGCTCGACAGGAGCAGCGTTTCGGCAAGCTCGGTCGACCAGATGTCGGCGGCGCGCGGCCGGCCACAGACCGCGAGATCGTGCAGGCGGGCGCGCTTGCCGATCTGGCTGAACAGCGGATCGATGGCATCGCTCAGCACCTCGACCGCCGCCGCGACGCCGTTCATTTCGGCGGCCTTGCCGATCTGGCTGGCGAGCTCGTCAGCCCCGCGGCCGCGAAAATCGTTGTCGTCCGTCACGATGGCCTGCACCTCGGCCACGCCGGAATAGACCACGACCGGCACTTTGATGGCGCCGACGATGACGGACAGATGCGCCTTCTGCTCGGCCGCGAGCGAAATGGCGTAGTTGATGGCGCCTTCCGGCCGGGCGCCATCGCCGGCAACGAGCGCAAGGAGAACGGTCTTGATCGACATGGCGCAACCTCCACGACGTGAATCGCTTCGTTGAATCAGGCCGTGGTCTGCCGCCCTGGCCCGATATCGCCTGCCATCCTCGGTAGATCCGCGGCGGCGCGCAAGCACGCCCTTGCGGAATTCTACAGCGGGATGTTGTCGTGCTTCTTCCAGGGAACCTCGTTCGCCTTGTTGCGCAGCAGCGCCAGCGCGCGGGCCACCCGGCGCCGGGTCGAGTGCGGCATGATCACCTCGTCGATATAGCCGCGCTCGGCTGCGACGAAGGGCGACAGGAACCGCTCCTCGTATTCCTTGGTGCGCGCCGCGATCTTGTCCGTGTCGTTCATGTCGGCCCGGAAGATGATCTCGACGGCGCCCTTGGCGCCCATCACCGCGACCTGCGCGCTCGGCCAGGCATAGTTGATGTCGCCGCCGATATGCTTGGAGGCCATCACGTCATAGGCACCGCCGAAGGCCTTGCGGGTGATGACGGTCACCAGCGGCACGGTCGCCTGGGCATAGGCGAACAGGAGCTTGGCGCCGTGCTTGATCAGCCCGCCATATTCCTGCGAGGTGCCGGGCAGGAAACCGGGCACGTCCACGAAGGTGACGATCGGGATCGAAAAGGCGTCGCAGAAGCGGACGAAGCGGGCCGCCTTGCGGCTCGCATCGGAATCGAGCACGCCGGCCAGCACCATGGGCTGGTTGGCGACGATGCCGACGGTGCGGCCCTCCACGCGGCCGAAACCGGTGATCACGTTCTGGGCGAATTTGGCCTGGATTTCGAAGAAATCACCCTCGTCGACCAGTTTCGTGATCAGCTCACGCATGTCGTAGGGCTTGTTCGGATTGTCGGGCACGAGCGTGTCGAGCGACAGGTCGACCCGGTCGGGCGAATCGAAGGACGGCAGCTCCGGCACGCCTTCGGTATTGTTCGCCGGCAGGAAGTCGATCAGGCGGCGCATCTGCAGGAGCGCCTCGACATCGTTCTCGTAGGCGCCGTCGGCGACCGACGACTTGACCGCGTGGACCGACGCGCCGCCGAGCTCTTCGGAGGTGACGATCTCGTTGGTCACCGTCTTCACGACATCGGGGCCGGTCACGAACATGTAGCTCGTGTCCTTCACCATGAAGATGAAGTCGGTCATGGCAGGCGAATAGACGTCGCCACCCGCGCAGGGGCCCATGATCAGCGAGATCTGCGGGATCACGCCCGAGGCGATCACATTGCGCTTGAAGACCTCGCCGTAACCGCCCAGCGCGTCGACGCCTTCCTGGATGCGCGCGCCGCCGGCGTCGAACAGGCCGATGACCGGCGCCCGCGCCTTCAGGGCCATGTCCTGGACCTTGGTGATCTTGGCCGCATGCGCGCCCGAGAGCGAGCCGCCGAACACGGTGAAGTCTTTCGAGAAGACGAAGACCGTGCGCCCGTTGACCGTGCCCCAGCCGGTGACCACGCCGTCGCCGGGAATATGGCTCTTCTCCATGCCGAAATCCGCGCAGCGGTGCTGCACGAACATGTCGAACTCCTCGAAGGAGCCGCGGTCGAGCAGCAGCTCGATGCGCTCGCGCGCGGTCAGCTTGCCCTTGGCGTGCTGCGCGTCGATGCGCTTCTGGCCGCCGCCGAGGCGTGCCTCGGCCCGTCGCTCTTCGAGCCTTTCGAGGACATCTTTCATGCGCGATCCAAGGGGCCTTGAGCCCCCCTCCGAAGGATTGGGAACAAGTCGCTGCGATAGCATGCCCGTGCGAAACCGGCCAATCGGACGGACGGGGGATGCGGGATCGGCGCGGGACAGTGGCATTCCGGCCTGATCGCCCTCGGTGCGCCCCGCTCGCCGCGGTTCAGGCCGCCGGTGCGCGCTCTTCCTGGAGTTCCATGCGCTCGCCGCTGCGCAGGACCGTGACGACGGTCGCCAGCGCCTGATCGACCGCCGGGCGCCGCCCCTGCAGCCCCGGCCTTGCAAGCTTCAGTTCCAGGGCCGCGATGAGCCGGTCCCGATCGGCCGCCCCTTCCGCGCACAATTCGTCGAGCGCATAGGCGATCGCCCTGACGACGCCGATGACGAGATCCGTCAGCGTCTTTTCATTCGCACCCAGCGCACTGTTGATCCCGGTCAGAACGCCGTGTTGCCGGCCGATCACCTCATTGAGAAGCCTGACCGCCTGTTCGAGCCTGGCGACCCGGTCGTCGATCGGATCGGACATGAATCCCCCCGAAATGTTCCCAGTGAGTCGATATCCAAGCACCAAGATGCGGAAGTGTCGAACGATTCGGTGGTTTTCTGCCGGTATACGGGATTATTACCTTGCGTAAGATTGTAATCTTCGCAGCAGATCAAAGTGTAGCCAGCAGCGTTGCTGCTGCCATCATCTCGCGCTCGCGCGCCTGGCGCCGCTCGGCGGCCTCCTCGTCCGCGCCCCACAGCTCGGCCTGGAAGTCCTCGTCGACATGCGCGGCCGCCCAGGCCTGCGCCGCCGTCATCCGCCCCTTTTCGAGCGCCAGCGCGAGCAGCGCCGAACCGGTGAGCGTCGTCACCACATGCAGCGCGCCGATCCGCCAGGGATCGGCCGGCAGCGCCGCGCGAATCGCCGCCGTCGCGCTGTCGGGCTGGGCGACGTGGACAATGCCTTCGGAGAGAATGAAACGCGCGCCGAGTTCGTCGCGCGCCCAGTCGAGCACGGGATCCCAGGCTTCGCCGAGCCGCCGCACCAGGCTGTCGGGTCCCGCCGCCCGGTAGCAGAGGAGATCGGAACCCGAGTAGCGCACGATATCGTCGGCGACCGGCCCCGGATTCGGAACGACCCCCTCGATGATCGAATTGACGATGCGTGTCAGCGGCATGGTCGCGGGGTCGATGAATTCGCCCTGGGCCGCCCATTCGGCCGCCAGCGCCTCGCCGACCCGGCGGGTCGGCACAGCCAGGACGTGGCGCGAAGGGGTCTTCGCCTTGCGGCCGTCGAGCAGCAGCGCGAAGGCGCCGTCGTCCTCGCCGACGGTGACGTCCTTGTAGAAACGCTTCGGCAGTTGCGGCTTCATGGCCAGCCGTGCGGCGGCGGTCGGGTCATAGGCCGCCGGGTCCATGCCATTGGCGAACCAGTCGTCGAACACCGATCGGGGCGAAGGTCCTTTGGTCATGGCCCCGCCATAGCACCCTGCCCCGCCGGATGCCAGATTGCCGCCAGCCCGGCTGGCAGCTCGGTGAAATGGCTCAGCACCATGCGGGCGCCGGCGGCGTGCAGCGCCGCGGCGGGATGATAGCCCCAGCCCACCCCGATCGGCGCGACTCCGGCGGCCACCGCCATGTCGATATCGAAGGTGGTGTCGCCGATCATGATGGTCGCCTCCGGCCCCACCCCGACCGCGGCCATGGCCTGGGCGATCATGGCCGGATGCGGCTTGGACGGCGCATCGTCGGCGGTCTGGATCGTCGCGAAATGATCGAAGATGCCGTGATGGCCGAGCACCAGCCGCACGCCGCGCTGCGACTTGCCGGTGGCGATGCCCAGAATGACGTCGCCCTGCGCCGCGAGCGCCTCGACCACCATGCGGGCGCCATCGTAGAGCGGCTCGGTATGGGCGGGATCGGCGCGCAGCGCGTGAAAGGCGTTCTTGTAGGCTTCGATCAGCGCGGGAATGTCGGCATCGTCCGGGCTGGTCAGCCGTTCGAAGGCTTCGCGCAGCGACAGGCCGACGATCGACAGCGTCGCGAAGCGCCCGGGCGACGGCCGGCCGAGACTGGCAAAGGCCGCGTCCATGGCCGCGACGATCATGTGCTGGCTGTCGACCAGCGTGCCGTCGCAATCGAAGATGACCAGCTTCACGTCGAAAAGCTCCTGAATGGCGACACCCGCGGCGCGCCTCGAAATGCCGGACCGGCAAGGCGTGGACGCCGCGCCATCGGCTCACCCGACCGGCGGCACCGAGCCGTGCGAGGCCACGCTGCGCTGCTCCAGTGCCGCCACGCGCTGCTCGAGCTGCGCCATGCGGCCTTCGGCAAGGTCGTTGGCGCGCTTGATCTCGGCCGCGAGCTGGGCCACGGCGCGCGCGTCTCCACCACCCGGCACGGTGCGGATCACCCGCCGCGTCACCATCACGATCAGCACCAGGACCACTGCCAGTGCTGCCGTGGTGACGTAGATGGCCGCGGTCAGCGACATCGCCTCACTCTTCCGGCGCTTCGACGATGGGATCGTAGCGCGACACGTCCCAGCCGAGGAGATTGAAGGTCTGTTCCATATGCGGCGGCAGCGGCGCCGACACGTCGATCGTGCCCTTGCCGCGCGGATGCGGCACCACCAGGCGCCTGGCATGCAGGTGCAGCTTGTTCTGCAGGCCGCCCGGGATCTCCCAGTTCTGCACGTCGAAATATTTGGGATCGCCAATGATCGGATGGCCGATTTCGGCCGCATGGACGCGCAGCTGATGGGTGCGGCCGGTGACCGGCTTCATCGACAGCCAGGAGAGCTTCTGCGCCATGGTGTCGATCGCCGCGTAGTAGCTCACGGCGTGGCTGGCGCCCTTTTCGCCATGCTTTGCGAGCCGCATGCGGCTTTCGTCCTCACGCTCCTCCTTGGCGAGATAGGTCGAGATGCGCCCCTGGCGCGGTTTCGGCACGCCGGCCACCACCGCCCAATAGATCTTGCGCGCGGCACGCGTGCGGAACGTCTTGGCGAGCGCCGCGGCGGCGAAGCGGCTCTTCGCCACCAGGATGCAGCCGGACGTGTCCTTGTCCAGGCGATGGACGAGCCGCGGGCGCTGGCCTTCGGCGTCGGTGAGCACCGCCAGCATGCCGTCGAGATGCTTTTTCGTGCCCGAGCCGCCCTGCACAGCGAGCCCCGCCGGCTTGGCGAAAACCACGACGTCGCTGTCCTCGTAGAGCGTGATGCTGGCGAGAAAGCTCTTCGTATCCTCGCCGGCCTTGGCACTCACCGGCCTCGGCTGGTCGAGCTTCAGGGGCGGCACCCGCACGGCCTGGCCCTGTTCCAGCCGGTCCTTGGTCTCGACCCGCTTGCCATTGACCCGCAGTTCGCCCTTGCGGACGATGCGCTGGATATAACTGAACGACAGCTGCGGAAAGCGCGCGGCGAGGAACCGGTCGACGCGCATGTCGTCTTCGTCGCCGGTCACGGTCAGCGTCTGCACGCCGGTCTGCAAGGTCTCGGTCGCCGCGGCCTTCAGCTCCCGACGGGTCGGCGCCGCCGGCTGGACCTGCGGCTTTTCGCTCCGGCGCGGGCCGCGGGCCATGCCATCGCGGTCCCTCGGCGGCCGCTCGGCCCGGTCGTCCCGGCGCACGCCTTCGCCGGCGCGCCGGCGTGGCGCGTCGCGCGGCTCGGTGACGTCGGCCAGATCGAGATCGGCTTCCGGCGCCCAGCCGCCGTCGTCGCCGATATCCCAGTCGCGGTCGCGGCGTCGGCGCGGCGAGCCG
>NZ_JAPSET010000062.1:0-29606 GCF_026847585.1 Phreatobacter sp. AB_2022a | reverse complement strand
CACGCCCGTGAGCCTGTCGCCGCGCGCGATCGGCATCGGTGCGGCGCTCGCCGGCGCCTTCGCCTACGGCATCAATATCGTCTATGCCCGCGCGGCGACGCAGCAGGGCGTCTCCGCGGCCGATCTCGTCTTCCTGCGCGTCTTCCTGATGCTCGGCGCGGTGACCGCGACGATCGGGCTCGCCGGCGGCTCGCTGCAGGTCGAGCGCCGGCATCGGCCGGTCCTGGCGCTGGTCGGCGTCAGCTCGGCCGGCATCGGCCTTGCCTATTTCTTCGCCGTCTCCTTCGTGCCGATCGGCGTCGCCGCGGTGATCTTCTACACCTTCCCGCTGCTGATCCTGATCGCCAGCCCCTTCGTCGACGGCGAGCGCCTGACGCTTGCGCGCCTCGCCGTCTTCGCGCTCGCCTTTGCCGGCCTCGCCGTGGCGCTCGGACCGACGCTCGGCGCCATCGACCTGCGCGGCGTCGCGCTGGCCGCCGCCGCGAGCCTTTTCGCGGCCTGCCAGTTCTTCGCCGCCGCCCATGCCGGCCGGCATGTCGCGCCGTCGGCCCTGCTGTTCTGGTCGCATGTCGTGATCATGCCGATCGCCGGCCTTGCCGCGCTCTGGCACGGCCTCGGCCAGCTGAACGCCCTGACCGGCGCCTGGTTCGCCGCCGCCATGACCATGCTCGGCTATCTCGCCGGCTTCGCCTTCCAGATGCTCAGCGCCCGCAGCGCGCCGCCGGCGCTCGTCGGTCTTGTCTTCTGCCTCGAGCCGGTGGTGGCCATCGCCACCGCCAATCTCGTGCTTGGCGAAACGCTGACGACGCCCCAAATGGTGGGAAGCCTTCTCGTCCTCGCCGCCCTGGTCGCATCCTCGCTCGCCGAGCTGCGGCGCCGGCCGCAGCCCGCCTGACCGACCATGCCCGACACATCCGCCTCCGATGCCCCCCGCCCGCGGCGGCCGCGACCGCCGATCCCGGTGACCGTGCTCACCGGTTTCCTCGGCGCCGGCAAGACGACGCTGCTGAACCGGCTCCTCGCCGATCCCGGCCTGAAGAACACCGCCGTCCTGATCAACGAATTCGGCGAGATCGGGCTCGACCACCTGCTGGTCCGCACGGTCGAGGACGGCATCGTCATGCTGTCCTCCGGCTGCGTCTGCTGCTCGGTGCGCGGCGATCTCGTCGCGGCGCTCGAAGACCTCTTGCGCGCGCTCGACAATGGCCGCATCGACCCGTTCGACCGGGTGGTGATCGAGACGACGGGGCTCGCCGACCCGATTCCGGTCATCCACACCATGATGGCGCATCCCTATCTCGTGATGCGCTACCGGCTCGACGCCGTGATCACCGTGATCGACGCGGTGAACGGCCTCGCAACGCTCGACGCCCATCCGGAAGCCGTGAAGCAGGCCGCGGTGGCCGACCGCATCGTGCAGAGCAAGACCGATCTCGCCGACGGTGAGGCGCGGCGCGCCGATCTCGCGCGCCTGGAGGCGCGGCTGGCCCAGCTCGCGCCGGCGGCGATCCGGCTCGACGCCGCCAGGGGCGAGGCGGATGCCGCGGCCGTGCTCGCCGCCGGCCTCTACGATCCCGCGACCAAGCTGCCCGATGTCGCCCGCTGGCTGAACGAAGCGGCGCTGACCCCCGATGATGCCGGCCATGCCCATGACGACGGCATCAAGGCCTTTGCCCTGACCAGCGACCAGGCCATGGGCTCGGCGGCCTTCGACATGTTCCTGGAACTGCTGCGCGGCGCCCACGGGCCGAAGCTCCTGCGCGTCAAGGGCGTCGTCAAGATCGCCGAATTCCCGGACCGGCCGGTGGTGATCCACGGCGCCCAGCACGTCTTCCATCCGACGACGGTGCTCGACGCCTGGCCGGACGGCGATGCCCGCACCCGCATCGTCTTCATCCTGAAGGACATGGAGCCGCGGGTGATCCAGGCGCTCCATGACGCCTTTCTCGGCACGGCACGTCCGGACCAGCCGGACCGCGCCGCCCTGACCGACAATCCGCTCGCCATTCCAGGACTGAGAGGCCGATGACCGACAGCACAGCGGCGATTGCCACCCCGACCGAGGTTCTTGCCTTCTGGCGCAAGGCCGGACCGGATTTCTGGTTCGTCAAGGACGAGGCCTTCGACCGGGCGATCTCCGAACGGTTCCTCGCCACCTACGAGGCGGCCGCGGCGGGATCGCTGGAGAGCTGGGAAACGACGGCCGAGGCGACGCTGGCCCTCGTCATCGTGCTCGACCAGTTCCCGCGCAACATGTTCCGCGGGACGCCGCGCGCCTTCGCCGCCGATCCGCTGGCGCTGGCGATCGCCGAGCGCGCGGTCGGCAAGGGGTTCGACCGGCTGATCGGGCCGGATCTGCGCAGCTTCCTCTATCTGCCCATGGAGCACTGCGAGCAGATCGGCGTGCAGCGCCGTTCGGTCGCGCTGTTTGCGACGCTCGGCGATGCCGAGCTCGACCGCTACGCGGTCATCCACCACGACCTGATCGCGGCCTATGGCCGGTTTCCCCACCGCAACGCCATTCTCGGCCGCACGAGCACGGCGGAAGAGCTCGCCTTCCTCGAAACCGATGGATTCAAAGGGTGATCTTGGCGAATGGCGAGTAGCGAATGGCGGCGGCCGGAGCAGGCAGCGCGACACGCGTCGCCGCATCCCCATTCGCCACGCGCTACTCGCTACTCGCCATGCGCTATCTGCCGCCTGACCTCGTCGGGCGTCACACCCATCGCCCGCAGCGCGGCCAGCCCGGTCGCCGCTTCGCTTTTCGACAGCTTGCGGCCATCGGCGCCGAGCACCAGCCGATGGTGGCGATAGACCGGCTCCGGCAGGCCGAGCAGGGCCTGCAGCAGCCGGTGCACGGCCGTCGCCTCGCGGAGGTCCTGCCCGCGCACCACGTGCGTCACGCCCTGGAGCGCGTCGTCGACCACGACCGACAGGTGATAGCTGGTCGGCACCTCCTTGCGCGCCAGCACCACGTCGCCCCAGCGGCCGGGATCGGCCGGAACGTGGCTTGCCGGCGCGCCGGTTTCGTCGACCTCGGTCCAGGCGAGCGGCCCGCCGAGCCGGGCCAGAGCCTCGGCCATGCGCAGCCTCAGCGCGAAGGGTTCGCCCGCCGCGATGCGCCGCGCCCGCTCCGCCGCGCTCATCGCCGCGCCCCGCCCGGCATAGAGCGGTGCGCCGTCGGGATCGGTCGGCCAGGGGCGCCCCCCGGCCGCGGCCCGCTCGGCGACCAGCGCCTTCAGCTCCGCCCGGCTCTCGAAGCTCGCGAAGACGAGGCCCATCGCGTCGAGCCGGTCGAGCGCGGCGCGATAGGTGGCAAGATGCTCCGACTGCCGGCGCGGCGGCATTTCGAAGTCGAGCCCCAGCCAGGCGAGATCCTCGATGATCGCCCGCTCGAATTCCGGCCGGCAGCGCGTCCGGTCGATATCCTCGATGCGCAGCAGCAGGCGGCCGCCGAGGCGGCGCGCCATGGCGGCGTTTTCCAGCGCGCTCAGGGCGTGGCCGAGATGCAGCAGCCCGTTGGGGCTCGGCGCGAAGCGGAGCACGGCGGGCTGGTCCATCGAAATCGGCTGATGCGCGGCGGCCATGTTCAAGCCTATGCTGCGCGCCCCGCCGGAAGGCAACCGGTCAAGACCACCCAGCACGATCAGGCCATGGCGATCACCCATATCGAGACCGAGGCGGATCTGACCGGTGCGCTGGCCGCGCTGGCGAAGCTCTGCCCGCACATGGCGCGCACCCATGCCGAGCTCGGCGCGCCGCCGCTGCGCCGCCGCGCGCCCGGCTTCGAGGGCCTTGTGCAGATCGTCGTGTTCCAGCAGATCTCGGTCGACGCGGCGCGAGCCATCTGGGCCCGCTCGGAGATGGTGTTCGGCAGCTTCACGCCGGAGATCCTCGGCGCCGCCGACGACGAGGCCTATCGGGCGGCCGGCCTGTCGCGGCCGAAAGTGCGCACCCTGCGCGCCATCGCCGCCGCGGTGACGGCCGGCGCGCTCGACCTCCCGGCCCTCGCCGGCCTTGCCGCCGACGAGGCCCATGCCCGCCTGACCGCGGTGAAGGGCATTGGCCCCTGGACCGCCGATGTCTATCTGCTGTCCTGCCTCGGCCATGGCGATGCCTGGCCGGCCGGCGACGTCGCGCTGCAGTCGGCGGCGGGCGACCTGCTCGGCCTCGCCGCGCGCCCGACGGCCAGGGAGATGGGGCCGCTCGCCGAGCGCTGGCGGCCCTATCGGGCGGTCGCCGCACGCCTGCTCTGGGCCTATTACGCGGCGCGGCGCACCGGCCGCCTCGCCGAGCCCCTGGTGGCCTGACCCAGCATGGGCCGGTGCCCGGTGCCAGGCCCCGGAGCAAATGCTGGACTCACAAGGGCCATCAGCAACTTTTGATCGTCCGGTGGAGCTTTGAACGTGACATTCGCGACCGCACCAGATGTCGAAAGGAGAGCGAATGTCACATTCGCTCCACGGGTCGCGTGATGCTGGACGGCCCACGCCTCGGTCCGCTGTCCGGCCGCGCCCGCCAGCTCGTGGTGATCCTGCACGGCTACGGTGCCGATGGCCACGACCTGATCCCGGTGGCGGAGGCCTGGCGCCCGGCCCTGCCGGATGCCGCCTTCGTCGCCCCCGACGGCCCCGAGCCCTGCGCCCATATGCCGGACGGCCGGCAATGGTTTCCGCTGGATCTGCGCGATCCCAGGGAATATTGGGCCGGCTGCCTCGGCGTGCGCCCGGCGGTCGACGCCTTTCTCGACGCGGAGCTTGAAAGGCTCGGCCTCGACGACGGCGCGCTGGTTCTCGTCGGTTTCAGCCAGGGCACCATGACGGCGCTGCATGTCGGCCTGCGCCGGGCCCGGCCGGCAGCCGCGCTCGTCGGCTATTCCGGCCGGCTCGCCGGGCTCGACCGGCTCGGCGAGATCACTGCCCGTCCGCCGGTGACGCTGATCCATGGCGCCGAGGACGACGTCATCGCCGCGACCGACATGGCGGTGGCGGCGACCGCGCTCGACCGGGCCGGCCTTCGCGTCGAGACCCATCTGGTGCCGCGCCTCGGCCACGAGATCGACCGACGCGGCCTCGATTTCGGGCTCGCCGCGGTCCGGCGCGCCCTCGCATCGGCCTGACGGAGGACCGCAAGGCTTCACAAGACCGACACAGTGCTCCTATTATTTACCGGCATCTGCTTTCGCTGCTCGCGAATCAGCGGGCAGGACCGGTCGCAGGGAGTTGCTCGTGACGGTCGCCGTATCGCCCAGGGATCTGCCGGTCTCGACCAGCATTTCCCCCGGTTCATGGCCTGCCCTGGTGCTCAACGCGGATTATCGCCCGTTGAGCTACTACCCGCTGTCGCTCTGGTCCTGGCAGGACACGATCAAGGCGGTGTTCCTCGATCGCGTCTCGGTCGTCTCCTTCTACGAAAAGGCCATCCGCTCGCCCAGTTTCGAAATGCGGCTGCCGAGCGTGGTGTCGCTCAAGACCTATGTGAAGCCCTCGCGCAACCCGGCCTTCACGCGCTTCAACGTGTTCCTGCGCGACAAATTCCGCTGCCAGTATTGCGGCGACTGCAACGACCTGACCTTCGACCACCTGGTGCCGCGCTCCAAGGGCGGCCAGACCACCTGGGAGAACGTGCTGGCCGCCTGTTCGGCCTGCAATCTCATGAAGGGATCGAAGACCCTGCGGGAATCGGGCATGCAGCTGATGCAGCATCCCTACGCCCCGACCGTGCAGGACCTGCACCGCAACGGCCGGCTGTTCCCGCCGAACTACCTGCACGAAAGCTGGATGGACTATCTCTACTGGGACACCGAGCTGGAGCCCTGAGGCCCCCGGCGAACCGGTCAGGCGTCGCGGCGTGCCGCGCCGACAAGGGCCACCAGCGACAGGACGGTTGCGATCAGCGCATTCCAGCCGGCCAGCGAAACGCCGAACAGCCGCCAGGCGGCCACCGTGCAATCGACGACCGGCGGTCCCGACCGCAGCTGCCGCATCAGGTCGGCGGGCGTGCGGGCGAGCGTCGAGGGCTGGGCGCAGGTCGTCGGTCCCTGCCAGAAGCCCCATTCGGCGCCGGCATGGTAGATGCCGAGCCCGGCGCCCCAGGCCATGACCAGGGCCAGCGCCAGAAGGCCGATGCGGATGACCAGCGGCGGCAGGCGCAGGACGGCGCCGATGGCGAGGGCGAAGGCCAGGGGAATGGCGACATAATAGGGCACGCGCTGCTCGAGACAGAGCGGACAGGGGGCCAGACCGATCACGTACTGGAAGAAATAGGCGCCGAGGATGGTCGCCGTCGCGCCGCCGCCGACGAGGAGCGCGGCGGCAAGGCGCAGATTGTTGCGGGCATGAGTCAAAGTGCTTGCGGTCATGGCCTCTGTCTTGGGCCGATCACGACGATCTGTCCATCCCGCCGGGCCGCGATGTCGCCTTTCGGTTGACCGGCGACGGCCCCTCGTTCATCACAAGATCATGAGCTCGGCAGATCCGATGCCTCGCGTGCGCCGCGGCGGGGCATTCAACATACCCAACATGCTCACCTACGGGCGGGTCGTCGCCGTGCCGCTGGTGGCTGCCTGCCTGTTCGCCCAGGTCATCTACGAGGGCGGGCTCTGGCTGCGCTGGGTGGCGCTCGCCATTTTCGCCATTGCCGCCATCACCGACTATTTCGACGGTTATCTCGCCCGCGCCCTGTCGCAGCAGTCGGCGATCGGCCGCATGCTCGACCCGATCGCCGACAAGCTGCTGGTCGGCGTCGTGCTCTTGATGCTGGCGGCCGACGGCACCATCCTCGGCTGGTCGCTCTGGGCGGCGGTCATCATCCTCTCGCGCGAGATCCTGGTCTCGGGCCTGCGCGAATTCCTGGCCGAACTCAGGGTTTCGGTGCCGGTCACCCAGCTCGCCAAGTGGAAGACCACGGTGCAGCTCGTCGCGGTCGGCTTCCTCATCGCCGGGCCCGCCGGCGACCAGGTCCTGCCCTTCGTGACGCAGTTCGGCATCGGCCTGCTCTGGATCGCCGCGCTGCTGACGCTCTATACCGGCTTCGACTATTTCCGCGCCGGCGTCGGCCACCTGATCGATGAGGACGAACGGTGAAGATCCTCTATTTCGCCTGGGTGCGCGAACGCGTCGGCAAGGCCGAGGAAACCATCGTCCTGCCGCACGAGGTCAGGACCGTCGCCGACCTCATCGGCCATCTTGCCGAACGCGGCGACGAATATGCCTATGCCTTCGAGAATCCGAAGGTCATCCGCGCCGCCATCGACCAGGTTCACGTCAAGCCGTCGACACCGCTCGCGGGCGCGCGCGAGATCGCCTTCTTCCCCCCGATGACGGGCGGCTGACCGGGCCATGCCGACGCGCCGGACGATCCTCGGCGGCTTCGCCTCGATCCCGTTCCTCGCCGCCGCCGGCGCCCTGTTCGCCGCCCGCGCCAACCCCTACTATGCCGGGCCGGTCTCGGACCATTTCGACGGCAGCCGCTTTTTCGATCCGCATGGCGCGCCGCCCCGCTCGCTCGGCGATCTCCTGCGCTGGCAGTTCGGCTCCGACCCGCGCTCGCGCTGGCCGGCGTCCTGGCCGCTGGAGAGCGTCGACGTGCCGCCGCCGCGGGTCGAGGGCGACGCGCTGCGGCTCGCCTATGTCGGCCATGCCAGCTGGCTGATGCAGACGCGCGGCCTCAACATCCTCTTCGATCCGGTCTGGTCGGAGCGCTTCTCGCCGTTCACCTTCATCGGGCCGAAACGCGTCAATCCGCCCGGCATCGCCTTCGAAAGCCTGCCGAAAATCGATCTCGTCCTGGTCAGCCACGGCCATTACGACCATCTCGACCTGGCCACGCTGTCGCGGCTCGCCGCGACCCACGACCCGCGCGTCGTCGCGCCGCTCGGCCAGGACAGCATCATGAAGGCGCATGATCCGGCAATCCGCGTGGAGGCGCACGACTGGGGCGACCGGGTCGAGATCGGCAACGGCATGGCCGTGCATCTGGCGCCGTCGCGCCATTGGACCGCCCGCGGGCTGTTCGACCGCAACAAGGCGCTGTGGGCCGCCTTCATCGTCGAGACGCCGGCCGGCCACGTCTACCATATCGGCGATACCGGCTATGGCGACGGCCATCATTTCCGCGAGGCCGGGCGCCGTTTCGGCGGCTTTCGCCTGGCGATCCTGCCGATCGGCGCCTATGAGCCGCGCTGGTTCATGAGCGACCAGCACATGAACCCGGACGAGGCCGTCCAGGTCATGCTCGACTGCGGCGCGACCCGCGCGCTCGCCCATCACTGGGGCACGGTGCAATTGACCAACGAGCCGATCGAGGCGCCGCGGGAGGGCCTTGCCGCGGCGCTCGCCGCGCGCGGCCTGCCGGCCGACCGTTTCCGCGCCATCCGGCCGGGCGAGGCCTGGGACGTGCCGCCCGCCACGGCCTGAGCGCCTGTCCCGGCCCCCTGCCTACTGGATCTGCAGCCCGCGCAGCAGCCGCTCGATATAGTCCATTTCGAGCTGCGGCCGCTCCGGATCGGACAGGCGCCGGCGCAACTCCTCCAGGACCTGCTGGGCGCGCTGCGCCGCGCCCTCGCCCGCATTGGGAATGCGGACATTGGAGTTCTCGTTGGCCTCGCGGCCGCGCGTCGGCCGGCCGAGCGGGTCGTAGTCCTGATTGCCGGCCTGGCCGCTGCGGCCGGGCTGGCCGTTCGGATTGCCCTGGCCCTGCTGGCCCTGGCCTTCCTGCATCTGCTGGGCGAGGCCCTGTGCGCCCTGCTGCAGGTTGCGCAGCGCCCGGCCCTGCGCATCGGCGGCGCCCTGGCCGTCGCCGCGGCCGAGAGCGCCCTCGGCCTCGCGCATGGCCCGGCCGGCATTGCCAAGGCCCTGGTCCGCCTCGCGGCCGCCCGGGCTGTCGCCCTGGCCCTGTCCCTGCTGACCGAGCTGCTCGCGCAGCTGGTCCAGCAGTTCGCGCAGCTGACGCTGGTTCTCGCCGAGCTCGCCGAAGCTCGGCGGACCCTCGCCCTGCTGGCCCTGCTGGCCCTGCTGCCCCTGCTGCCCCTCCTGGCGCTGGCCGTCCTGGCCGCGCTGGCCCGGCCGCTGCTGCTGGCCGCGCTGGGCCCGGCGCTGCTCCTGGCCACGCCGGAAGGTCTGGTCGCGCAGCTGCTGCTGGCGCCGGATCATGTCGGAGAGCTGATCGAGCGCATTCTCGCCCTGCTCGGTGCCCTCGCCCATCTGCGGCGACTGCTGCTGCCGGCCGGCCTGGAGGCCCTGCAGCATCTGCTGCAGCTCCTGCATCAGCCGCTGGGCCTGGTCGCGCGCGCCGTTGCGCGCGAGATTCTCGATGCGGTTCAGCATGTCGCGCAGGTCCTGCGGCCGCACCGTGCGCACATTGGGGTCGCGCTGGGCCTGCTGGTTCTGCCCGTCCTGCCGGTTGCGCAGCGCCTGTTCGGTCAGCTCGCGCATCAGCTGGTTCATGGCCTGGCGCAGGTCCTGCGACAGGCGCCGGATCTCCTCCTCCGAGGCGCCGCGCTCGATCGCCTGGCGCAGCCGCTCCGCCGCCGCCTGCACCGCCCGCTCGGCCTCGGAGACATCGCCGTCCTCGATCCGGACGGCCATGTCCCAGAGATAGTCCATGACGTCGACGAGCTGCGCATCGGTCCGCGCCCGGTCGAGCCGGAAATAGGCCGTTCTCAATCCGAGGAAGATCGCGGTGTCCATGCCGAACACGTCAGGCGCGGTGGTGATCGCCTCCAGCGCCCGCGCGACGCGCGGCTTGGCATTGGCGTCGAGGGCCAGGATGCGGCGCTGCTCGATCAGGGCGCGCGGGATCGGCTTGGCGAAGCTGCGCTGCGGCAGCACGGCGACGACCGTGTCGGAATGGCCCTCGTTGCCGGCATCGTCCCTGGCATGCAGGGTGATCGCCACCTGCAGGCCGGCAAAGGGATGGGCGACGAAGTCGCGGCTCGTCTGCGCCGTGCCATGGCGCGTTCGGGCCTGCGGCAGGCCGAGCGGCACGGTGGCAAGGTCTGCCAACGGCCGCGCGTCGGGCCGCTGCAGCGCGGTCGCCGATGGCGCGAGCTCCATGCGGGCCTCGGCGCCGGTCACCCCGTAGTCGTCCTCGACCTTGTAGGTGAGCTGCAGCTGGTTGCGCTGGTCGGTCTGCGGATCGCGCTCGAAGGCGATGGTCGGGGCCTGGTCGGCGACCGCCTCGAAACGCCAGTCGAGCGGTTCGGCGCCGCTGCCGCGCACGGTCAGCCCGCCATTCTGGTTGATCACCCAGCGCGTCTCGGCAAGGCCGGCCGCGGCCGGCTGTGCCTGGCCTTCGGGCACCGGCGCGGCGGCGATGCCGCCGTCGGGCCGGATATCGACCTGGGACAGGCCGGTGACGCGCAGGGTGACAATCGAACCCGCCGGCACCTTGAAGCTCTCGGGCGCGGCCTCGCGCTCCGCCTGGTCGCCGGAACGGCGGGTCGGCAGGATCAGCGGCGGCCGCCCGGTATAGGCCGGCGGGGTCACCCAGGCATCGACCCGATAGGTGATCGGCGCCGGCGGCGCCCGCCAGTCGAAGGCGGTCATCAGCCGGGCCATGCGCTCGTCGCCCGCCAGGAAATAGGCCGGCACGATCAGCAGCAGCGCGAGCGCGCGGATCGCATAGCGGTCGATATGCGGCATGCGCGGCATGGGAATGCCGGTGCGCAGCCGGCCGGTCGCGGCGATCAGCCGCGCCCGGTGCTCGTTCCACAGTGCCGTGGCGAAAGGATCATCGCGCGTCGCGAGCGTATCGGCGAGCGCCGTCGCCGGCCGGTGCGCCCCGCCGGTCGCCTGGTCGATGCGGCCGAGCGCTTCGGCATTGGTCGGCCGCCGGATGGTGAAGATCGGCCAGGCGGCAAGACCGAGCAGCGCGACGACGAAAACCACACCCCCGAACCGCGCCCAATGCGGCACGACCTGCCAGAAACCGAGCCAGGATACCGCGAGAACGCCGCCGAGAATGCCCAGAAACACGACAAGCCGCGGCCAGACGCGCTCCCACAGCAGGATGGCGCGGGCACGGTCGATGGTGCTGGTCAGGGCCGGGTTCTCGCCGGCCGCGCTGATCTGCCGGTCGGTTGTCGTGCCGTCGTTCAAAGGCCGCTCCGGTTCATGGCGCGTCCCGTCAGGGTAGCACGATTGCCCTGACGGCGCACCCGGGGCGGCCCCGGGCACCGATCACGGATCGGTGCGATGGCCAAAGCCCGCTCAGACGAGCGCCGCGAGCCCCGCCAGATCGACATTGGCGCCGCAGGCGAGCACGCCCACCCGCTCGCCCGGAGCCGGCCGATAGCGGCCGGCGACGAGGGCGGCGAGCGCGGCGGCGCCGCCGGGCTCGGCGGCGACCCGCAGATGGAGCCAGAGCCGGCGCTGTGCTTCCAGGATCGCCTCGTCGGGCACCAGCACGACGCTGTCGACGTGGCGGGAGGCGACCGCATAGACGTGCTCGAGCACGTTGCGCGCGCCGAGCGAGTCGGCCGCCACCGAATTGACGTCGACATCGACCGGTCCGCCGGCGGCGAGCGCGGCGGCAAGGGCGCGCGAGCCCTCCGGCTCGACGCCGACCACCTTGACGCGCCCGTCGAACCAGCGGGCGATGCCGGAAATGAGGCCGCCGCCACCGACAGCCACCAGCACGGTGTCGAGGCCGCCGACCGCGTCCTCCTCCCATTCGAGGCCGACCGTGCCCTGGCCCGCCATGGTCGGGAAGGCGTTGTAGGCGTGGACGGAATAGGCTCCGCTTTCCGCCGCATAGGCCTCGCAGGCCGCCAGCGCGTCGAAATAGCGGGCGCCGCCGACGACGAGCTCCGCGCCGGTCTCGCGGATCCGCGCGATCTTGGCGGGCGAGGAGATCTCCGGCACGAAGATGCGCGCGCGGATGCCGAGCGTCGCGGCCGCATGGGCGACCGCGATGCCGTGATTGCCGCCCGAGGCGGCGCAGACGCCGGCCGCCGGCATGGCGGCGCCGAGCAGCGTGTTGAAAGCGCCGCGCGCCTTGAAGGTGCCGGTCACCTGCAGATATTCGAGCTTCATGGCGAGCGGCAGGCCGAGACCGAAGGTCTCGGGACCGAGCGCGAGGGTCGGCGTGCGCCTGACATGGCCGGCAATGCGGGCATGGGCGGCTTTGATGTCGTCAGCTGTGAGCATGGCCTATTCCGTTCCGCGCGAAACGGAGCCGCTTCGCGCGGTCCGGTCAAGCCCAGATCGCGACCCGCAAGCCGAACGCATCCCTGAGCGGCGGATCCGGAAAGGGTCGGGCGGTACCGGCATGCAGCCGGCGCGCGATCAGCGCATTGACGGCCGCATCCAGGAGATCGTCGGCCGCGGCTCCGCGCGGCACGGTGTCGAGGAAGGCGGCCGGATAGCCCTGCGCGATCAGCACCGCCCGCCGTTCGGCGAGCCCCGAGCCCTGGACGATCGACTTCACCTTCTTGGGCAGCGCCATGGCCGTCTCGCCATTGATCCGCCAGAAGGCGAGCTCCGGATGGACCTCGAAGACGCGGGTCGCCAGCGCCGGGTCGGCGCGCATCAGCGCATCGATCTCGCGGATCTTGGGAAACAGGAAAAAGGCCTGTTTCGACACTTTGCGCGGCGGCTCGGAAGTGGCGAGCGCAATGGCGCAGGCCTCGCGATAGTCGATCGCGTGCACTGCGGCCCGCGACGGCAGCGTGAACACCGAGGACTGGCGCTCGCCGAGATGGCGGCGGACGAGCCGCTCCGGACCGCGGCCGCCGGCCAGGGTACGCTCGGGCAGGCCGATCGGCATGTCCACGGCGATCACCGCCGCACCGGCGACGCATCCGGCGAAATCCGGCCTCACCGCCACCGTCGGCACGATCGGGCCGCTGGCGGCGATCGTCACCGCCAGCCAGCCGCTCTTGCATCCATCGACGCCACGAACGACTGTGGCCTGACCATCGGGACCGTCATCAGGCATGTTCTTCCGCTTCCTTCGGCGCGCCGTGCTTCTCGCCACGATCCTCGCCGCGGCCATTCTCTGCGCAACGCTTGTCTACACCGTCGTCACGCCGGTCTCGACCCTCATGGCCTGGCGCAAGGTGACCGGTGCGCGGGTCGAGCGCGTCACCGTGCCGCTCGACAGCGTGTCCCGGGCGGTGCCGCGCGCCCTCATCGCGTCCGAGGATGCCCGTTTCTGCGCCCATTGGGGCGTCGACTGGCGCGAGCTCGCCGCCGTTCTGCGCAATGCCGACGGCCCGGGACGCGGCGCCTCCACCATTTCGATGCAAGTCGCCCGCAACCTGTTCCTCTGGCAGGGCGATTCCGGCCCCACCGCCTATCTGCGCAAGGCGCTGGAAATCCCGCTCGCGCTCGGCCTCGACCTCGTCTGGACGAAGCGCCGCATGATGGAGATCTATCTCAACATCGCCGAATGGGGGCCAGGCGGCGAGTTCGGCATCGAGGCCGGCGCCCGCCGCGCCTACGGCAAGCCTGCCGCCCGCCTGTCGCCGGCCGAAGCGGCCGTGCTCGTCTCGGTGCTGCCCAATCCGATCGAGCGCGACGCCCGCCGCCCGGGTCCCGTCGTCCGGCGCAAGGCGGCGATCGTCACCCGGCGCGCGGTGATCGCCTCCACCGACTGCCTCTGACCGCCGGTCTGGACGGGCGAGCCCTGGCCGGACCAGAATGCGCCGACATGCGTCAGTTCATCGCCTTCGCCATGCTCACCTGCCTGGTCGGCAAGGCCGTCGCGCAAGCGCCGGCGCCCCCGGCCGCGCCCGCGAACGCCGAGGCCCGGCCGGCGCAGGTCGAGCGCGCCGTCGGACCGTGGGAGCTGTCGAACCCTGCCGGCGACCGCAAATGCGACGTGATGTTCAAGCCCGAGCGCGCCGGCCCCGGCCTGACGCTGGTCTTCGCTCCGGCCTGCATCGCCACGTTCCCGGCCGTCGGTGCCATCGCGGCCTGGACCGTCACGGCCGACGGCAATGTGTTGTGGCTCGACCGGGCCGGTGCGGTCGCCTTCGATTTCAGCGAGACCGAGGTCGGCATCTTCGAAGCGCTCCGGCCCGGCGACGGAGCCGTCTATTTCCTGACCAGCCGCGGGCTTGCCGGCACGGCGCTGCCGACCGCGGAAGAGGTGGTCGGCACCGGCATGCTCGGCCAGCCGCGCGGCCGGGCGCAGTGCCGGCTCTCTTTCAGGCCGGACCTCGCCGCCAATGCCGGCCCCTTGGAGCAACGCTTCGTGCTGGAGGTCGGCGATGGCTGCGAACGCGCGATCACGGCGCTCGGCCTGACGACCTGGCGGCTCGAGCGCGAGCTCCTGGTGCTGCAGGGCAATGGCGGCAGCCTGTCGTTCAAGCGCGATCCCGACGGCCGGTGGGCCAAGGTGCCGGCCGACGGCCGGCCCCTGGTGATCCATCGCGACGAGAATCCGTCGCCGTCGCCATGAAACGGCGATGAACTCCGGGGTCGTGTTTGAGCGGGTCTTCGTTGCGCGAGCCGGCGCCCGCTTGGCTCGAAACGCGATAGGCAGCGCTCAGAAGGCCGCGGACAAGGCCGCCAGCCGGCGCACCGTGTTCCAGTTGCGCGCCGTGCCGACGATGCCGAGCCGACGCTCGATGGTGCCGGGCAGCAGCTTGGAACCGGTTATGCCGCCGGCATAGTCGATGCAGAGATCCGGTCCGATGACGCTGATCCGCTCCGGACCGCCGTGCCGCAGCAGCGTCGCGAGGCGCTCCGCCTCCGGCGGCTCCGCGAGGAACATGACGACGAGCGCGTCCGGCCGCGCCGCAGCGGCATCGGGATAGGGATCGGCCGCGGCCAGCGCGGCGAGCGCGTCGGCCCGCCGCACCACGACGTCATTGCCGAGCCCGAAGCGGCGAAGGACGCCGCTGACGGTGGCGCCGATGCGGGGCGCGCCGAAGCGCGTGTCGACGATGACATTGCCGGTCTGGATATAGGTCGAGACTTTCGCAAGCCCCGCGGCGCGGCAGCCCTCGCTCAGGTCCTTCATCGACATCCTGGCGTGGGTGGCCGGCCCGATGGCGCGGATCAGCGCGACATGGACGGTCATGGCGCGTCCGGCTGTTCCAGCGCCCGCGCCATGGCCAGCAGCTTGCCCGTCGTGTTCCAGTTGCGGGCGGTGAACGGCACTTTCAGCGCGCGGGTGAGAAAGGCCGGCGTCAGTTTCGACTGGCCGACGCCGCCGGCATAGTCGAGATAGATGTGGTCGCGCGCAATGTGCCAGCGCTCCGGCCCCTGATAGGCGCGGAGCGCTCCCTCCGCGGCGGCCGGCGCGATGCCGTCGAGAAATCCGACCAGCATGAGGTTGGGGCGGCTCTCTGCCGCATCCATGAACGGGTTCGCCGCCATGACCGCCTCGATCTCGCCCGGCGTGCGGATCATGCAGTGGTTGTCGCTGAGCTCAAACCGGTCCTTGAGCAGGCCGAGCATCGCCGCCTTGACCCCGGCGGCCGGCAGCGCGCTGTCGAAGACGACGTTGCCGCTGGCAATATAGGTCGACACGCGCTCGAACCCTGCCGCCTCGCAGGCCGCCTTCAGCGCCTTCATCGGCAGTTTGCCGCCACCTCCGACGTTGATGGCGCGCAGCAGCGCGACGTAGGCGGTCATGATGGGAGCTCCCTCCTGCGGCGCGCCGATCATGACGGCGCGACGATCCTTGCCATGCCTCGGCGCGCGACATTAGCCGGCATCGTCGGCGCGCACCACGGCCTGGTCCTGGCGCGAAACGGCCGAAGCCGGGGGGCACCATCGGTACGCTATCCGCCAGACCGCCCAGCCCACCAGCATGCCGAGAGGGCTCAGGAACAACGCGCCGGCGAGGGCGCGCGACCAGCCATGGATGGTCATCCGGCCGTTGACGACAGTCATGCCGCCGCCATCGCCCGCGGAATAGCCGGACCCGAAGCCGAAACCAAAGCCGGTCGACAGGGCGAGATTGGCCAGAAAGGTCAGGGCGAAGCCGAGCGCGATCGCCGCGCGCCAGTCGCGCCAGCCCCGCCGATGCAGGATCCGCCAGCAGGGAACGGCGACGATGGAAAGGCCGACCGCCCAGATCGCGAAGGCGACCGCCGCCGCGAAAGCGACGGTCGGAAACCTGACCCGGTCGGCGAAGCTCTCGCCTTCCAGATAGAGCGGAATGCCGAGCAGAAGGGCGACGACGGCGACCGCGCCGACGGCAGCGCCGCCGGCAATGCCAAGCACGGCGCGGGACGGCGTGGCCTGATACATGCCGGTCCTCCGCTTGCCGCCGCCAAGGCCATGTCCCGCCTTGCGGTTGCCTGGCCTCTCCCCGGAGCGGACCCCGGACGCCAGTCGGGCGGGCGACAGGTTCGAACGTCGCGGCCGGACGTGGCGCCGGCGCCCGACGGCCGCATAGTCCAATGCCTCCTGATGTCGTTTCGATGGCGGCGCCGGTCCGCGGCGCCGGCCGGCATCATCGAGCCGTCCGGGGAACGTGACGGTGAAGTGATGACCGCACGCTTGGGATCGCGGGAACGATCGGTCATTCTCCCGCAGCTCAGGATGGAGACCGCGATGACCGTCGCAAACGCCGAACAGATCGATGAGTGGAACGGCAATTCGGGAGCGCGCTGGGTCGAGCACCAGGAATGGCTCGACCAGCGCCTGGCCGCCTTCGGTGCCGCGGCGCTGGCGGCGGCCGCCCCGCGCACCGGGGAGATCGTGCTCGACATCGGCTGCGGCGCCGGCGCGACGACGCTGGATCTGGTGCGGGCGGTAGCGCCCTCCGGCCGCGTCACCGGCGTCGATATCTCCGAGCCCCTGCTCGGACGGGCACGCGAGCGGGCGGAAGCGGCCGGCCCCGCCGTCGATTTCATCGCGGCCGACGCCAGCCGTCACGATTTTGCGGCCGGCAGCTTCGATCTTCTGTTCTCGCGCTTCGGCGTCATGTTCTTCGACGATCCCGTGGGCGCCTTTCGCCATCTGCACGGCGCGCTGAAACCCACCGGCCGGCTGGCCTTCGTCGCCTGGCGGGTGGTGGCCGAGAACGACTGGTTCCGCCTGCCTCTGAAGGCCGCCTCTGCCGTGCTGCCGCCGCAGCCGCGGCCCGAGCCCTTCGCGCCCGGCCCGTTCGCCTTCGCCGATCGCGCGCGGGTGGCCGCCATCCTCGCCGAAGCCGGCTTCAGGGAGACCGGCTTCACGCCGTTCGATGCACCGATGCTGGCCGGTGCCGGCGACGATGCGGTCGATGCCGTCATGCGCCAGATCCTGCGGGTCGGGCCGGTCGCCCGGCTGCTTGCCGCCGAACCCGACGCCACCGCGCGTCGGGCCGAAGACGCAATCAGGACGGCACTGGAGGCGCAGCGCGAGGGCGATCGCCTGGTTCTTTCCGGCGGCGCCTGGATCGTCACCGCCCGCGCCTGAGCATCCTCACGCAACAAGCCTGTTGCCTGTCTCGATCTTCTGGCATAACGTATACCAGATGAGAACGGCGCCTCGACGCGCCGCCATCCGGGGAAACGTGCCAGGAGGATCGCACCGTGAAGATCCATGAATTCCAGGCCAAACGCCTTTTGACCGATTACGGCCTCGCCGTGCCGGAAGGCGCGGTCGCCATCACCGCCCGCGAGGCCGGCGAGATCGCCGGCCGTCTCGGCCACCGCCCGGTCATGGTCAAGGCCCAGATCCACGCCGGCGGCCGCAAGCGGGCCGGCGCCGTCAGGCGCGCCGAAAGCCCCGCCGAGGCCGAGGCTGCAGCCGCGGCCCTCATCGGCCGCACCGTCGTGACCGCCCAGACCGGGCCCGCCGGTGCCACGGTGCGCCGGGTGCTGGTCGAGGCCGTCGTGCCCGCCGCGCGCGAGCTGCACCTTGCCCTGATCATCGATTCCTCCTCCGGCGAGCTCGTGCTGATCGGCAGCGCCAGGGGCGGCGAGGACATCGAGGAACGGGTGTCGAGCGGCGACGTGCCGCTCGCCAGGGTCGGCCTCGGCACCGGCCGCGAACCGCGCGCGGAGGCCGTTTCCGCCTTCGTGACCGGCCTCGGCCTCGCGGGAGCGGCCCACGCCAGCGGCTGCCGCCTGGTCGACGGCCTGCGCCGCGCCTTCGTCGATCGCGATGCCAGCCTGATCGAGATCAATCCCCTGGCCGTGACCGCGGCCGGCGAACTTGTCGGTCTCGACGTCAAGATGGTGCTGGACGACAACGCCCTGTTCCGCCACGGCGACCTTGCCGCGCTGCGCGACGAGGACGAGACGAGCCTCGCCGAGCTGCAGGCCCAGCGCCATCAGCTCAACTATATCGAGCTCGGCGGCGATATCGGCATGGTCGCCAATGGCGCGGGCCTCGGCCTCGCCACGCTCGACATGGTGGTCGCGGCCAGCGGCCGGCCGGCCAATTTCATGGATGTGCGCACCACCGCCACCAGCCTCGACATCGCCCACGGCTTCCGCCTGCTGCTCGACCGGCCCGAGACGAAGGCGATCCTGATCAATGTCCATGGCGGCGGCATGCAGCCCTGCGACACGATCGCCGAGGGCCTCGGCATCGCCATGCGCCGCACCGGCCGCGTCCTGCCGCTGGTGGTCAGGCTCGCCGGCAACAACGCCGAATTCGCCCGCTCGCGCTTCCGCAATTTCGGCTGCGCGATCATCGAATGCCCGGACATGTGGAGCGCCGCGACCAAGGCGGTCGCGCTCGCCCGCCAAGACGCGCGCCGCGGAGCCTGAGCCATGACCGTCTTCCTCGATCGCGATACCCGCGTGATCTGCCAGGGCATGACCGGCTGGGCCGGCACCCACCATGTCGCGCGCATGATGGAATATGGCACCAAGGTCGTCGGCGGCGTCACGCCCGGCAAGGGCGGGCGTTCCCATCTCAACCTGCCGGTCTTCGACAGGGTGGCCGATGCGCGCCGCGCGACCGGGGCCAATGCGAGCATCCTGTTCGTGCCGCCGGCACACGCCGCGAGCGCCATGATCGAGGCGATCGAGGCGGAGATGCCGCTGGTGGTGACCGTCACCGAACGGGTGCCGGTGCTCGACATGGTGCGCGTGCGCGATGCCCTGAAGGGCGGCCGCACCACCCTGGTCGGGGCCAATTCGCAGGGGATCCTGGTGCCCGGCATCGGCAAGCTCGGCGTCATGGCGACCGGCAGCGAAAGACCTGGCGGGGTCGGCATCGTCTCGCGCTCGGCCTCGCTGACCAGCGAGGTCGTCGCCCAGATCAGCGCGAGCGGTCTCGGCCAGTCGGTGACGGTGGGCATCGGCGGTGATCCGATCCACGGCGTCGGCATGCGCGAATGCCTGTCGCTGCTGCTCGAGGATGCCGATACCGAGGCCATCGTGCTGATCGGCGAGATCGGCGGCACCGAGGAGGAGGAGGCAGCCGAGCTGATCGCCGGCGCCGGCGCGGCCAAGCCGGTCGTCGCCCTGATCGTCGGCCGCGAGGCGCCGCCGGCCCGCCGCATGGGCCATGCCGGCACGCTGGCGCTGCGAGGCGGCGGTGATGCGGCGGCCAAGATCCGGGCGCTGGAACGGGCCGGCGCGCGGATCGCCGCGAGCCCGCACCTGGTCGGCGAAACGGTGCGCCAGGCGCTCGCCGCGCACTGAACTCCGCGCCGCCTCGAACGAATGCCTAGCGCGCCGGCTGCCGGCCGCCGATCGAGGTCGTGATCTCGTCGGCGGCACGGCGGACCATCGGCCCGAATTCGTCGAGCTTCATGACCGTCACCCGCACGGCCGGGCCCGAAATGGACACACCCGCGATCACCTCGCCATGCTCGTTGAAGATCGGCGCCGCCACGCAGCGCATGCCGACCGTGCGCTCCTCGTCGTCGAGCGCCCAGCCGCGCAGCCGCGCCGCCTCGAGCTCGCGCATCAGCGCGGCCGGCTCGGTGCGGGTATGGCCGGTGAACCGCATCAGCGGCCGGGCTCCGACGATCTGCCGGATGCGGTGCTCGGGCAGTTCGGCGAGGATCGCCTTGCCGACGCCCGAGGCATGGATGGCGCCGCGACTGCCGGCCCGGAAGAAGGCGCGCAGCGTATCGTGGCTCTCCACCTGCGAGATGAACACCACCTCGCCATTGTCCTCGATGCCGAGATTGACCGTCTCGCCGGTCGCGGCCATCAGCTCCCGCATCGTGCCACGGCCCATATTGGCGATCCGCCGGTTGCGCAGGAAGGCCGAACCGATCGTGAAGGCGCCGACGCCGACGAGCCAGTGGCCGCGATCGGTGTCGTGCAGCACGAAGCCGCGCGCCTCGAGCGTCAGCAGCAGCCGGTGCACGGTCGAGGCCGAAATGCCGGAGCGCCGGCCGAGCTCGGTCAGCGTCATGCCATCCTCTTCGGCGAGCACCACCAGCAGCGCCAGCCCGCGGTCCAGCGCCTGCACGGAGCCGGCCGCCAGCGCGGCCTTCAAGGAACGCGGCCGGCCGCGTCCCTTGCGTTGCTCGATCATCGCCATGGCATCTCCCGCAGTCTCGTCCGCCGCGCGCACGAAAAGCGGGCGCGCGCGATCGAGAATGCGCGAAATCATTTCCCATTTCAATGCATTCCGCAATTCTGAAAAACAGATAACTATCTGGTACAAAAGGAAGAATATATTTTCATATCAAAATGAAAAAAGTTTTTGGAATAAATTGACCCGCGGCCCCGGACGCCGTCTCGTAGGAGCATCGAAGCCTGCTTGGGAGAATGCGCCATGGCGAAGATGAGGGCCATCGAGGCCGCGGTCCGGGTTCTGGAACGCGAGGGTGTCACCCAGGCCTTCGGCGTGCCGGGCGCCGCGATCAATCCGCTCTATGCCGCGCTGAAGCAGCGCGGCTCGATCCACCACATCCTGGCCCGGCACGTCGAGGGCGCCTCGCATATGGCGGAAGGCTATACGCGCGCCAAGGCCGGCAATATCGGCGTGTGCATCGGCACGTCGGGGCCGGCCGGCACCGACATGATCACCGGACTCTATTCGGCCATCGCCGACTCGATCCCGATCCTCTGCATCACCGGCCAGGCGCCGCGCGCCCGGCTCTACAAGGAGGATTTCCAGGCCGTCGACATCGAGGCCATCGCCAAGCCGGTGACCAAGTGGGCGGTCACCGTGCGCGAGCCGGCGCTGGTGCCGCGCGCCTTCCAGCAGGCCTTCCACCTCATGCGCTCGGGCCGGCCGGGCCCGGTGCTGATCGACCTGCCGCTCGACGTGCAGATGGCCGAGATCGAGTTCGACGACGAGACCTACGAGCCGCTGCCGGTCTACAAGCCCGCCGCCTCGCGCCGGCAGATCGACAAGGCCATGGCCATGCTCGAGAGCGCCGAGCGGCCGCTGATCGTCGCCGGCGGCGGCGTCATCAATGCCGACGCCAGCGACCTCCTGGTCGAGTTCGCCGAGCTGACCGGCATTCCCGTCGTGCCGACCCTGATGGGCTGGGGCGCCATTCCCGACGACCATCCGCTGATGGCGGGCATGGTCGGGCTGCAGACCAGCCACCGCTACGGCAATGCGACCATGCTCGCCGCCGATTTCGTGCTCGGCATCGGCAATCGCTGGGCGAACCGCCATACCGGCTCGATCGAGACCTATACGAAAGGCCGCCGGTTCATCCATGTCGACATCGAGCCGACCCAGATCGGGCGGGTGTTCGATCCGGACTACGGCATCGTATCGGACGCCCGTGCCGCGCTCGAACTGTTCGTCGTGGCCGCCCGGGAGCTGAAGCGGCAGGGCGCGCTCAAGGACCGTGGCGCCTGGGCCGCCGACTGCCTTGCCCGCCGCAACACCATGCTCCGGCGCAGTCATTTCGATACCGTGCCGCTGAAGCCCCAGCGCGTCTACGAGGAGATGAACGAGGCCTTCGGCCGCGACGTCTGCTACGTCTCGACCATTGGCCTGTCGCAGATCGCCGGCGCCCAGTTCCTGCATGTGCACAAGCCCCGGCACTGGATCAATTGCGGCCAGGCCGGCCCGCTCGGCTGGACCCTGCCGGCGGCGCTCGGCGTGCGCGCCGCCGATCCGACCCGCGAGATCGTCGCGCTGTCGGGCGACTACGACTTCCAGTTCCTGATCGAGGAGCTCGCCGTCGGAGCGCAGTTCAAGCTGCCCTACATCCATATCGTCGTGAACAATTCGTATCTCGGCCTGATCCGCCAGGCCCAGCGCGGCTTCGACATGGATTTCCAGGTCGAGCTCGCCTTCGAGAACGTCAATGCGCCGGATCTCGACGGCTATGGCGTCGACCACGTCGCGGTCGCCGAAGGGCTCGGCTGCAAGGCGATCCGGGTGCGCAGCCCGAACGAGTTCAAGGCGGCCTTTGCAAAGGCCAGGGCCTGGCTTGTCGAGCACCAGGTGCCGGTCGTCATGGAGTTCATCCTGGAACGGGTGACCAACATCGCCATGGGCACCGAGATCGACAATGTCGTCGAGTTCGAGGAGGTCCTCGACCTGCCCGTGCCGGCGCGAGAGCTCGAACCCGCCTGACCTGTTCGCCGCGTCCTCCGGACGCGCGATCCAAGGCCATGAAACCCGAGGATACGAGATCCATGCCCCGCTTCGCCGCCAATCTCTCCATGCTGTTCAACGAACAGCCCTTCCTCGACCGCTTCGAGGCCGCCGCCGAGGCGGGTTTCGCCGGGGTCGAATATCTCTTCCCCTACGATTTCGACAAACAGGACCTGGCCGGCCTGCTGAAGCGCTGGGGTCTGAAGCAGGTCCTGCACAACCTGCCCGCCGGCCATTGGGACGCCGGCGAGCGCGGCATCGCCATCCTGCCGGACCGGGTCGGCGAGTTCCGCAGCGGCGTCTATCGGGCGATCGACTATGCCACCGCGCTCGGTTGCGACAAGGTCAACTGCCTCGTCGGCATTGCCCCCGAAGGTGTCGAGACCGGGCGGCTCCACGAGACGCTGGTCGCCAATCTGCGCTTTGCCGCTCACGAGCTGGAAGGAGCCGGCATCACCCTGCTGGTCGAGCCGATCAACACGCGCGACATTCCGGGCTTCTTCCTGACCCGGACGGCCGAGGCGCTGGCGCTGATCGAGGCGGTCGGCTCGCCCAACCTGAAGATCCAGTACGACATCTACCACATGCAGATCATGGAGGGCGATCTTGCCCGCACGATCGAGAGCCATCTCGGCCAGATCGCCCATGTCCAGATCGCCGACAATCCGGGCCGCCACGAGCCCGGCACCGGCGAGATCAACTTCCCATTCCTCTACCGCCATCTCGACGCCCTCGGCTACGCCGGCTGGGTCGGCTGCGAATACAAGCCGGCGCGCGATACCCGCTCCGGCCTCACCTGGCTGCCGCGCCCGGCCCTCTCGGCCTGATCCCGGCGCTCGGCAACCATTTCGGCAACGCATTTCGGACGGAAACGACGTCATGACGGATATCGGTTTCATCGGCCTCGGCATTATGGGCCGGCCCATGGCGGAACACCTGATCGCCGCCGGCCATCGCCTGCACGCCTCGCGCCACCACAAGCCGGTCGCGCCGGAGCTGATCGAGAAGGGCGTCGCGGTCCATGCCACCCCGAAGGCGGTCGCCGCCGCGAGCGAGGTGGTGATCCTGATGCTGCCGGATACGCCCGACGTCGAGGCCGTGCTGTTCGGAGCCGACGGCGTCGCCGACGGCCTGAAGGCCGGCGCCGTCGTCGTCGACATGAGCTCGATCTCGCCGATGGCGACCAAGGATTTCGCCCGCCGCATCGAGGAGCGCGGCGCGTCCTATCTCGACGCGCCGGTCTCGGGCGGTGAGGTCGGCGCCAAGGCGGCGAGCCTCACCATCATGGTCGGCGGCCCCGAGGCCGCGTTCGACCGGGTGAAGGGCCTGTTCGCGCTGATGGGCAAGAACATCACGCTGGTCGGCGGCAATGGCGACGGCCAGACCACCAAGGTGGCCAACCAGATCATCGTCGCCCTGACCATCGCGGCGGTCGGCGAGGCCTTGCTGTTCGCCTCCAAGGCCGGTGCCGATCCGGCCAAGGTGCGCCAGGCCCTGATGGGAGGCTTTGCCTCCTCGCGCATCCTGGAAGTGCATGGCGAGCGGATGATCAAGCGCACCTTCGATCCGGGCTTCCGCATCGCGCTGCACCAGAAGGACCTCAACCTCGCGCTCCAGAGCGGCCGCGCCCTCGGCGTCGCATTGCCCAATACGGCGACCGCCCAGGAGCTGTTCAATGCCTGCGTCGCGCATGGCGGCGCCGGCTGGGACCATTCGGCCATGGTGCGCGCGCTCGAGCTTCTGGCCGGGCACGCGGTGGCCGAAACGCCCAGATGACCTGTTGCCGACGGATTCCATGACACCAAGCGGGAGCGAGCCATGAAGATCTGCATCTACGGCGCCGGCGCCATCGGCGGCTATCTCGGCGTGATGCTGAAGCGCGGCGGCGCCGACGTGTCGCTGGTCGCCCGCGGCGCGCATCTGGAAGCGATCAGGGCCGGCGGCCTGAAGCTCGTTGTGAAGGACCAGACTTTCGTCGAGCGCATGCCGGCGACCAAAGTCGCGGCCGAGCTCGGACTCCAGGACGTGGTGATCGTGGCGCTCAAGGCGCACCAGGCCTGGGAGGCGGCCGACGACCTGAAGCCGCTGCTCGGCCCGGACACCATGGTCGTGACCGCCCAGAACGGCGTGCCCTGGTGGTATTTCCACGGCCTCGAGGGCGCCTATGCCGACAAGCGCCTCGCCAGCGTCGATCCGGGCGACCGCCAGTGGCGCGCGATCGGCCCCGCGCGGGCGATCGGCTGCACCGTCTATCCGGCCACCGAGATCGTCGAGCCCGGCGTCGTCAAGCATATCTACGGCGACCAGTTCGGCCTCGGCGAGCCCGACCGCTCGGAAAGCCCCCGGCTGAAGCGCCTTGCCGCGGCCTTCAGCGCCGGCGGCCTCAGGCCGCGGATCTATCCCGACATCCGCGACGACATCTGGATCAAGCTCTGGGGCAATCTCTGCTTCAATCCGATCTCGGCGCTGACCCAGGCGACGCTCGACGTCGTCGCCACCGATCCGCCGACCCGGGCGCTGTCGCGCAGCATGATGCTGGAGGCCCAGGCCATCGCCGAAACGCTCGGCGTCACCTTCCGCGTCGACGTCGAGCGGCGCATCAACGGCGCGGCCGGCGTCGGCGCCCACCGCACCTCCATGCTGCAGGATCTCGACAAGGGCCGGCCGCTGGAGATCGACGCCCTGCTCACCGCGGTCCAGGAAATGGGACGCCTGACCGCCATTCACACGCCCTATATCGATGCTGTGCTAGGCTTGGTGCAGCAACTCGGCCGGGTGAAGGGCCTCTATCCGACCTTCCCCGTCGAGACCCCCACCGTGGACGCTCCGTTGCTCGCCGCCTCATGATGGGCGCGATTCGGCGGAGATTCTCAGGTCCGATCTCCGCCGACCGGCTCAAGGCATTGTGAGGCTCACCGTGAAAAGACACCGACGCGCAAAAATCGTTGCGACCCTTGGACCCGCAAGCTCGGATGCCGACACCATCCGCCGGCTGTTCGAGGCCGGCGTCGATGTCTTCCGGCTGAATTTCAGCCATGGCAGCCACGACGACCATCGCGCCCGCCGCGACATCATCCGCGCGCTGGAACGCGAGGCCGACTATCCGATCGCCATCCTGCAGGATCTGCAGGGACCGAAGATCCGCCTCGGCAAGGTCCAGGACGGCAAGGTGGCGCTCGCCACCGGCTCGACCATCCGCCTGGTGCTCGACCCCGGCGGCTCGGATGCCGAGCATCTGCCGCTGCCGCATCCGGAGATCTTCCAGGCGATCATGCCCGGCCACAACCTCCTGATCGACGACGGCAAGGTGCGGCTCGTCGCCACCGGGATGACCAATGACATGATCGAGGCGCGCGTCGTCACCGGCGGCGTGGTCAGCGACCGCAAGGGCGTCAATCTTCCCGACACGGTGCTGCAGCTCTCGCCGATCACCCAGAAGGACCGCGACGATCTCGCCTTCGGGCTGGAGCTCGGCGTCGACTGGGTCGCCTTCTCCTTCGTCCAGCGCCCCTCCGACCTCATCGAGGCGCACCAGCTCGTCGGCGGCCGCGCCGGCGTCATGGCGAAGATCGAAAAGCCCTCGGCCCTCTCCAGCATCGACGACATCATCACGCTGGCCGATGCGGTGATGGTGGCGCGCGGCGATCTCGGTGTCGAGATCCCGACGGAGGACGTGCCCGGCGCGCAGAAGGACCTGGTGCGCCTTTGCCGGCTGGCAGCCAAGCCCGTGATCATCGCGACCCAGATGCTGGAATCGATGATCCAGACGCCGACCCCCACCCGCGCCGAGGCGTCCGACGTCGCGACTGCCATCTATGACGGCGCCGATGCGGTGATGCTCTCGGCCGAGAGCGCCTCGGGCCAGTATCCGGTCCAGGCGGTCGAGACCATGGACCGCATCATCCGGCGCACCGAGCAGCACCATTCCTACCGGGCGGTGATCGAGGCGCTGAAACCGGCCATCGAACCGTTGCCGCAGCATGCCGTGGCGGCCGCCGCGGCCGAGGTCGCCGATGCCATCGGGGCTGCGGCCGTCGTCGCCTTCACCCAGAGCGGCACCACCGCCTACCGCATCGCCCGTCAGCGCTCGGCCGTGCCGATCCTCGGCCTGACCCCGCACGAGCAGACCGCGCGGCGGCTGGCGCTGCTCTGGGGCACCTACAGCACACGTTCGGACGAGGTCACCGACTATACCGAAATGGTCGACCAGGCGGTCGCCCAGGCGCTGGCCGCCGACTACGTCAAGCCGGGCGAGACCCTGGTGGTCGTCGCCGGCGTGCCGTTCGGCCAGGCCGGCAGCACCAACAATCTGAGGGTGGTGACGGCCTGATCCAGCAAGCGATCGAAACGGCCGCCGCGGACACAAGGGAGAGATCATGTCCAGCACTGATGTCCGGCCGGCGGCCGGGACCGACGGGCGCCCGGCCGCCCGCTGGCTGCGCTTCACGCGCGGCGGGCGCGACGGCTTCGGCACGCTGACCGACAGGACCATCACGGTTCACGCCGGCTGCATGTTCTCCGGCTCGGTGCCGACCGGCGACACGCTGGACCTCGCCGAGGTCACGCTGCTCGCGCCGGTGACGCCGTCGAAGATCATCGCGCTCTGGAACAATTTCCATGCGCTGGCCGCCAAGCTCGCCGTGCCCGTGCCGCCCGAGCCGCTCTATCTGATGAAGGCCCCCTCCTCCATCACGGCTCATGGCGCAACGGTCAGCCGGCCCGCCTCCTATGGCGGCCGGGTCGTCTATGAGGGCGAGCTCGGCATCGTCATCGGCCGCGCCTGCAGCGCCGTCAGTCCGGCCGAGGCCGGCGCCTGCATCTTCGGCTATACCTGCGTCAACGATTTCACCGCGCTCGACCTGATCAATGCCGACCCGACCTTCTCACAATGGGTCCGGGCCAAGAGCTTCGACGGCTTCGGCCCGTTCGGGCCGGTGGTCGCAACCGGCCTCGCGCCGGAAGGCCTCACCGTGCGCACCCTGCTCGACGGCGAGGAACGGCAGAACTATCCGGTCGCCGACATGATCTTCAAGCCGCACGAGCTGGTCAGCCGGATCTCGCACGACATGACGCTGCTGCCGGGCGACCTCATCTGCTGCGGCACCTCGCTCGGCGTGGGCACGATCAAGCCGCCATCGAGCACGATCGAGGTCAGCATCGAGGGCATCGGCACGCTGACCAACGGTTTCCTGCAATAGTATGCGCGCGGCATGAAGGTTGGCCGTCCTTCGAGGCCGCGCCGAGGGGCGCGGCTACCTCAGGATGAGGCTTGTCGTGTGCTGTATCCGTGCGGTGCGGGCATGAGCCCGGCGCAGGGAGTTGCATGTGCGAGCGTGCTTCAGCGCGCTACATTCCTCGTGGTGAAGAGCGCGCATGGCGAGCCTCGACCACGACCGGCATGTCCGCAAGACGCATCCTGATCTCGCCGCTGCCAAACTCAGCCGCGGCTCGATCGACCGCTGCGACGCAGTTCGAGACTGATCCGCTCAGTCGAAGATGTCGGCATGTTCCTCGACATAGGCGGCAAGGCCCAGCGTGTGGTCGCGCGAGCGCTGTTCGGCGAGCGCCACGTCGCGCTGCTCCAGCGCCTCGATGATCTTCAGGTGGTCGACGATCGAACGGCTCGCCCGGTCGTCGCGGCCGATCGTCATCTGCCGGATGCCGCGCACGTGCAGCAAGAGGTTGTTGGTCATGTCGATCAGGAGCTGCGAGCGGCTAAGCCCGATCAGCGTCTGATGGAAGACGATATTGGCCGAGGAATATTCGCTGACATGCTCGGCGGGCTTGTGACCCTCGTTGAAGTCCTTGAACAGGGTGCGCAGCTTGGCGATCTCGGCATCGGTCGCCCGTTCCACCACCAGGCGCGCCGCCATGCTCTCGAGGGCGGCCCAGGCCTGGATCATCTCCACGACCTCGTTCTTGGTCTTCTTCAGCACGACGATGCCGCGCCGCGGCAGCGACTTGACGAAACCTTCCTGCTCCAGCATGGCCACCGCCTCGCGCACCGGCGTGCGGCTGACGCCCAGGCGCTCGGACAGCTGGCGTTCGTCGATCCAGGTCGGCTCGCGCGAGCCATAGATGTCCATGTTGATGATGGCGTTCTTCAGCGCACCATAGACCTTGGTCTTGAACGTCTCCTCCGGCGCGAAACGTTCCAGCACCAGATTGGGCCCCGACACGTCGGGCGCGGTGACGCGGGTGGTGGCTTTCAACGGTCCTACTCCATCGGCAAGGGGCTACCGCAGCAGCGGCGGCGTTTCGCCGATGGTGTACCAGATGCCTGGGGGCCGGCGAAATCCCCGTCTCCGTGCAGTTTCGCACGCTATTGCAGTTTTATTGCGTGATTTTGCCGCGGCCAGGGCCATGCGACCGGCAAGGTCCGCCGCCCCGCCGGTCGCACGGCGCGCCGGTCGGTCCCATCGGGCCGCCGGCGCGGATGGATCTGGCTGCGTCAGAGCCGGGTCAGAACGACCATTCGATCTCCGTGCTGCGCTCGCCCCGCGCCGTCGGATCGCCCTTCAGCACGTCGACGAGGGTCTTGCCGAGGCGGGCCGGCGAGGGCGAGACGCGGATGCCGGCCGCTTCCATGGCGGCGATCTTGTCCTCGGCGCCGCCCTTGCCGCCGGAGATGATCGCGCCGGCATGGCCCATGCGCCGGCCGGGAGGCGCCGTGCGCCCGGCGATGAAGCCGACTATCGGCTTGCTTCGCCCGCGCTTGGCCTCGTCCTTGATGAACTGCGCCGCGTCCTCCTCGGCCGAGCCGCCGATCTCGCCGATCATCACGATCGACGAGGTCTTCGGGTCGGCCAGGAACATTTCCAGCATGTCGATGAACTCGGTGCCCTTCACCGGGTCGCCGCCGATGCCGACCGCCGTCGTCTGGCCGAGGCCTTCCTGGCTGGTCTGGAACACCGCCTCGTAGGTCAGCGTGCCCGAGCGCGAGACGATGCCGACGCTGCCCTTGCGGAAGATGTTGGCCGGCATGATGCCGATCTTCGATTCGCCGGCCGTGACGATGCCCGGGCAGTTCGGCCCGATCAGCCGCGACTTGGAGCCGTCCAACGCACGCTTCACCCGGATCATGTCCTGCACCGGGATGCCCTCGGTGATGCAGACGATCAGCGGGATCTCGGCGTCGATCGCCTCGAGGATGGCGTCCGCCGCACCCGGCGGCGGCAC
>NZ_JAPSET010000061.1:0-29868 GCF_026847585.1 Phreatobacter sp. AB_2022a | reverse complement strand
CCGTCACCGCAGCCCCGCTCCGCCGGCGGCGCCGCCGCCCGCGCCGAGGGCACGATCGCCTCCATGATCGCCGAGGCGAAGGTGCCGAGCCAGGACTTGCCGCCCGGCGCCGTCGGCGTCATGTTGAAGCTCGCGCTACTGCCGCCGCCACTGGCCCGGCCGCGGGTCGCGCAGGGAAAGCCCATGGTGACGGCGCGGTCGTTCATGGCGCCGATCGTGCCGTTGTTGGTGAGGCGCGCGCCTTCGGCAGCGCCCGAGAACAGCACGATACCGGCCGCCGGCAGGCCGCCGCCGATACGCGTCATCGAGCTCGCGCCGCTGGTCGAGGCGCCCGTCGACAGGTCGTCCGGCGACTGCGACCAGCCGCCCATGACGGTGGCGCCGGAATTGACGGTGACCGCGACCGGCGCATGGAACGAGCCCGCGGCGATGCCGACCGCGTTCTGTCCCTGGGCCGTGACGTTGGCCTCGGCCGTCACGGTGACGGGACCGCCGGAGCCGACATCGCGGACCGCGATGCCGCCGGCATTGGCGCCGGTCACCGTGATCGGCTGGGTCGCGACGACCTCGGTGCGGTATGTCCCGGTGACGCCTTCGTCTTCCGACGTGACCGCGATGCCATAGGCGGCTTCGCCGGAGGTCGCTATCCGGCCCGCCCTGATCGAGACATCGCCGGCGGCATTGCCGACCAGGAGGCCGGCGGAAGACGCCCCGCGCGTCTCGATCGCGCCGGCGGTCGTATCGATCGTCACCGCGCTCTGCTGGCCATAGACATGAATGCCGGCGGATTCGGCGCCCGCCGTCGTGATGGCCCCGCTCCTGATGTCGATCGATCGCGCCGCCGGTCCATCATTGTCGTTGCCGAAACCGGCGACGACGGCAATGCCGCTCGACTGCACGCCCTGCGTCGAAACCGTGCCCGCCGTCGTGTCGACCTCGACGATGCCGGAACTGCGAATGACGATGCCGCTGCTGCCTTCCGGGCCTGCCGTCGAAATGTCGCCCGTCACGACGCGGGTCGTCAGTGAAGGACTGCCGCTGCCGTCATTGACGAAGATGCCGAAGCTGCTCTCGCCCTGGGTCGAAACCGTGCCGGCCGTCGTGTCCACCAGGACATTGCCGGTTCCGTAGGTGGCGGCATTGATGGCGTGCGAGAACCCATCGCTGCTTCCGACATCTGCCGTGGTGATCGTGAGGCCGTTGCCGGAGGCGTAGATACCGGTTCCACGCCCCGCGACCGTCCCGGCGGTGGTATCGATCACCACCGGTCCGTTCGCGCTCCACGCGCTGATGCCGGATGCCCAGGTCCCGCTCGCCGTCACATCGCCGGTCGTGACCGTGACGCCTCCGGCATTGTTGGAGGCATTGATGCCGTAGCGATAGTCGCCGCTCGTAGTGACCGTGCCGGCTGACGTGTTGATCACGATATCGCCAGCCGTTCCATTGGATATGTAGAGCCCGTCATTGGCGGTATCGACCGCGACGCCCGGCTCGAAGGACAGGTTCTGCCCGGACGAGCTGTTGTAGCGGATCCCATTGGCATAAGGATTGCCGCTCGGACTGCAGACGACGGTGGTTCCGGTCCCGCACTCATTGTCTGCCCGCGCGACCTGCGGCAGCAGGGTCAAAGCCAGAAGCGATACTGACGACAGATATGCCGCCGCGTGCAGGCAGCCGCGCTTGCTGTCCCGGGACCAGCGAGCGGGCTCGCTGCAGTCGATCGACGCGGTATCCATGAGCATCTCCCTGGATCGGGGGCCGTCCTGCCGCATCGCGGCAGCCCCGATTCCCGCCTAGGGAATGCGCAATCCTGGAACCCGAGAAAAATTGATAGTTCTCAACCCCAGCTTTCGCGTTTCTCATGACGTTGATTTGTCGCGCCTTTATGCGAACCGCTCATCGCGCGATCGGCGATTGTTCCGTCTGTCTGCGGCATCAAAGACACGTGCGGCACACCGCCGCGGATGGCCAGCCGCGCCACGCCGGCGTGGTCCAGGCCGAGTGTCCGCCTTCATTTCCCGGTGCTACGCCTGCCGCCGTGAATGTCACAGCCTCTCGTCGCGCTGACGGCCGATCGCGGCGGTAATCGCCCTGTAGTCGAGCGCGCCGTCCCCGCCGCGCAGCGCCTGGCGTAGGAAACGGATCGGGAAATGGATCGCCTCGGTATTGGCCTCGCGCAATTCCGACAGACGGGCCGAAGCCCCGCTTTCCGCAAGATCGAGAGCCGTGCCGATATCACGCTCGCTCAGCACATCCTTGCGCTTCAGTTCCACGCACAGCGCAGCCAGCGCCAGCAGGAGGCCTTCCATCTGCAGGTTCGCGGTATTCACGTTCGGTCCTCCCGACGGTCTTCCAGGCTGGGATGCAACGCCGTCGCATGTGCGAAGCTTTCGCCGCGCGCCGTTTCCAGCTCGCGCAGGCCGGCCGCGAGACATGCCCCCCAGACGAGATGAGCGGCCAGCATCAGACCATTGCGCCGGGGCGGATGCCGCGCGCCGAAGCGCAGAATGCCCATGGCCGGAATCCAGCCGAGATAGCTCGCAGCCCATACCGCCAGACCGAAGACGCCACCGGCCGCGGCATCGCGCCGGGTGGAGGCCGCCGCGAGGACGCTGCCGGCGGCGGCGCCATAGAGGAAATGGTGGAGCAGCGTCGCCGTCGACGGGCGCAGCCCGAGATCAGGCAGGTCCTCGACGATTTCCCGGGGCGGCAGCGGATAGCGCTCGCGCCGGGGAAGCTGCTCGTGCATGCGCCGCATCGCTCCGGTCATCGGCAGGGTCGCCGCGAAGCCGGCCAGGGCGCCGAGGAGCATTCGTCCGACGAGCGGCGTCATGGCCGATCCAGGCCCTGTTCGCGCGGCGGACAGGTCGCCAGGAAGGCGACGGCCATCGCCGCATAGGCGAGCGCGACGGCGCGCCGCGGCAGCGCCTTTTCCCATCCCGGCGTGAGCCGCTTCGGGACGAGGCCATAGTCGACGATCGCGGCCAGGGCTGACACGGCCAGGGCGTCGACGACCGGCGCACGGGCCGGATGCTGGCGGCGGGCGGCCTGGAAGATCCCGGCCCAGAAGACCGACGCCGCGTGATGGGTGACGACGCCGACAAGCGTGTGGCGCGCATCGGCGCCGCGGACACGGCCTGCAGCATTGCCCCAGTACCAGTGGCTCGTCGCGTTGACGGGCTGGAGGGCCCCGCGCCCTTCGGCGCGTGCGAGCAGCGCCAGCGCAGCGGCCGTCACCACGCTCAGCACCGAGCCCGATACCAGGGTCTTGGTCAGCAGAGTTGTCATGTCGCCGTCTCTCGCCATCACCTGCCTCCGAGCAGCCGCGCACGGTGGTCACCCGCCGTGATGCGTCACGGCCTCGATCTTGTTGCCGTCGGGATCGCGCACGAAGGCGCCGTAATAGTTCGGATTGTATTCCGGCCGCAGGCCGGGCGCGCCGGCATCGGTGCCGCCATGGCGCAGCGCGACCGCGTGGAACTCGTCGACGATGGCGCGCTTTCCGGCGACGAAGGCGATGTGCACGCCGTTGCCGACCGAAGCCGGCTTGCCGTCCACCGGCCTGGTGAGGCTGAACAGGGCCGAGGTCACGCCATAATGCGCCGCGTCCTCCGAAGCCTTGAGCAGGCGGAGGCCAAGCACCGCCAGGACCGGTTCGTAGAAGGCGCGGCTGCGGGCGACATCGTTCGTTCCCAGCGAGACGTGATGGATCATCGCTACCTCCCTGCACCAGCTTTGGCCGGCGCTCATGCCTTTGCTGTGCAACGCCGTCCTCGCCCGGCAGTTCTGAACCGGCTCAACTGTTTTGCCCGCCGCCAAGCGGACGTCGCACCGGAAGCAGCCCCGCGCGGAACCGGACGGCTTTTCCGCGCTTGATCCTGAAACGGCTTCCGAAACCGGCCACGGGAGATGATCTCGGCCGGTGGGTGGCCGGCACGCTCCGGCCTGTCCGGCCATGCCAGGGAAGGACCAGCCCATGACGTCGCAGAACGGTATCGACCTGCGGAGCGGCCACAGCATGCCGCTGATGGGCCTCGGCACGTGGCAGCTGTCGCATGACACGGCCGAGACGATCGTCGCGGCGCTGGCGCTCGGCTACCGCATGATCGACACGTCGGGCGACTACGGCACGCAGCCGGCCATCGCCGAAGGCATTGCGCGCAGCGGCCTGCGCCGCGCGGACATCTACCTCGTCACCAAGGTGGAGGAGACCGAGGACGCCTACGAGGCGACACGGCGCAACCTGCGCGAGCTGCAGCTCGACTACGCCGACCTCATGCTCATCCACCGGCCGCCGCGCCAGGGCGCCGGCGAAGAACTGTGGCAGGGGCTGCTCAAGGCCAAGCGCGATGGCCTTGCCAGGGATATCGGCGTCAGCAACTACCGCGTCGAACAGATCGAAGCCCTGATTGCCGACAGCGGCGAGACGCCGGCCGTCAACCAGATCGAGTGGAGCCCGTTCGGCCACAGTGAGGCCATGCGCGATTTCGCGCTGCGCAAGCATATCGTCATTCAGGCCTACAGCCCGCTCACCCGCGGCACGCGGCTGACCGAGGAGCCCCTGGTCGAGCTCGCCACGAAATATGGCAAGACGCCTGCACAGGTGCTGATCCGCTGGAATCTTCAGCACAGCGTCGTGCCGCTTCCCAAAGCCAATCAGGGGGCCCACCTCCAGGAGAATTGCGACGTCTTCGACTTTTCCATCGACGCGGCGGAAATGGACAGGCTCGACGCGCTCAACGAACGCTATTCGGCACTGGGCAGGCTGCCCTATGCCTAGCGCCTTTCGCCGTTTCACGAGCCGGCCGCCGGCACGACGGAGCCCCCTCGCCGACGCACAGAGATGGCAATGCCCATGCAGCGGAAAACCAGCCGGAAGAAGCCGCCGCGGGCGGCGATCCGCATCGGCCTGTCGGGCTGGAGCTATGCCGGCTGGCGCGGTCATTTCTACCCGAAGGGGCTGAGCCGCAAGAGCGAGCTGGCCTTCGCGGCCCGGCAGCTTCCGACCCTGGAAATCAACGGCACCTTCTACGGCCTGCAGAAACCGCACGCCTTCGCGCAATGGGCCGAGGCCACGCCCGAGGGCTTCGTGTTCGCCGTCAAGGGTTCGCGCTTCATCACCCATATCCGCCGGCTCAGGGAGATCGAGACGCCGCTCGCCAATTTCCTCGCGTCCGGCCTGCTCCGGCTCGGCCCCAAGCTCGGGCCGCTGCTCTGGCAGTTTCCGCCGAGCTTCCGTTTCGATCCGGGCCTCATGGAAGACTTCCTCGCGCTCCTGCCGAAAGACACGGAGGCCGCGGCCGCCCTGGCGCGCCGCCACGACGAGCGGCTCGCCGGACGGGCCGCGGTCCAGACCGATGCCAAACGGCCGATGCGCCATGCGGTCGAGATCCGTCACGAAAGCTTTCGCGACCCGGCCTTCATCGACCTGCTGCGCCGGCACGGCATTGCGCTGGTCTGCGCCGACACGGTCGACTGGCCGCGGCTGATGGATCTCACCGCCGACTTCGTCTATTGCCGACTGCACGGTTCGGACGAGCTCTATCGCTCGCATTATGCGGAGCCGGAGCTGAGGCGCTGGGCGAGGCGCATCGAGGCCTGGGCCGGCGGGCAGCCGATGACGGACGGCACGTTCGCCGGCGACCGCGACGCGGCGCCCGCCGAGCCGCGCGATGTCTTCCTGTTCTTCGACAATACCGACAAGCGCCACGCGCCGGCCAATGCCGCGACCCTGATGGAGATGCTGAATCTCGTCTGGCAGCCTGATGCGGTCGATCGCGCGGCCTGAATCGGGCGGCCGGGCGGCATCGCGCGCAGCCACCTCATACGATGGCCCGGTCCCAGCCGCCGTAATGCGCCTCGCTGCGCGTGCCGCGCGGCAGGCTCAGCGCGACCAGCCCCAACCCGATGGCGATGTCGGCGGCGGTTGCCGCCGGCGCGCCGCCATCGAGCATGAAGGGCGAGACGGCGATCCACGCGCCGAGCGCGATATTGACGAACCGCACCGCCCGCACGACCTCGGCCATCGCCGTCACGGCGACGAGGATGACGAGGCAGCCTGCGACGTGGTCGCTGAAGGAGAGCGGCGGCTGCGCGCCGAAGGCCAGCGGCGACGCCATCAGGGCGATGCCGAGCACGGTGCTCGCCACGAGCGTCCAGGGAAAGTTCACGCCGCCCATGACGATGTCCCGCATGATGTCCGGAACCGGCCGGTCGAGATCGGGCGTCGGGGCCTGGTCCTCGCCGAGCGCCGGACCGCCGCGCCAGAAGGTGCGCCAGAACGGCTCCCCTGCCCGCTTCGCGCGCCGCAGATACTGGCAGCTCGCCAGCACCTCATCGACCGAATAGGGAATGAGCAGGACCGTCAGCGCCGCCTGGATGATGCAGAGCGTGCACAGGGCGCCGATCAGCGGCGGCTGGATCATGATGAAGCCGACGCTGACGAGACCGAGCGGCACGACCAGCAGTCCGAACAGCACGACCATCCAGGGCATGGTGCGCCAGCGGCGCCGGTCGCCGATCGCCCCGGCCAGCACATCGAGCGCGTAGGCGAAGGCGCCGAGCCCCGCATCGGCGATCGGAAACCCCTTGGAAACCCAGGAGGTGACCACCGCCTCGGTGCCGTTGGCGACGCCCGCCCCGCCCGGTCCGAAGAACGGATCCCAGAGGCCGTCGACATGGCCGAGCTGATAGGCGGCGAGATAACGCGAGACGAGCAGGCCGACCAGGGCGAGCGCGACGATGTGGATGCGCTGGCTGAACGTCGAGGGCGAATAGGTCCAGCCGAGCGGCCGATCGTCGTCAGCGGCCAGCGCCCGGCCGCTGACGCCCGGCGTGGGCGGCACCATGACCGCGAGCGCGATGATGATCATGCCCGCCAGGGTATCGGTCGCATAGGCGCCCGCGCTGGTGGTCCAGAACAGCAGCGGCGCCGCCATTACCCATACGCCGACAGCCGCCGTGCCCCATTGCAGCGCGTGCCATCGGCGCGCCATGCCGCCCAGCGCGAGGATCATGACCAGCAGCCCGGACAGGATCTCGCTGGCGCCGAGCCGCGCATCGCGCGTTTCCGCCGCCGCGATATCGTGGCCGAGCGCCGGCGGCAGGGGTGCGGCCGGCGGGTCGAACAGCCCCAGCGCGAACGGCGAGGCGACGAGCCAGAGGCCGATCGCGGCATTGGTCAACGGCGCCCAGAGCGTGCGCGCATGGTGGCGCGCAGTCTCCTCGGCGACGTCCGCGTCCGAGCGCTCCAGCGGCCGCTGCAGCCGCTGCGCCGCCTGATCGAGCTCCGGCCCGGACGCCGCGACCACGGAGGGCTCGAGCTTGTTCGCCCGGTACCAGTCGGTCGGATCGGCCTTCAGGCGCCGGATCATCTCCGGCAGCGTCGCGGTCAGGCTGTGGCGCGGTCGCCAGCCGAGGAGCCGGTCGGCGCGACCGATGTCGAGCTCGTAGTGGTCGTCGGCACTGGCCACCATCCAGGCCTTGATCTCGACATCCTGGTCCAGCACGTGCTCCTGCATCCAGGCGCCGACCTGCGTGACCTCCTTGGGCAACGCGAGCGTGCGCCAGGGCTCGCCATGGACCAGCTCGCCGATCCGCCGCTGCATCTCGCCATAGGTCGGCGTCTCCTCCTCGCCGATCAGCAGGACCGTTTCGTCGGGAAGCCGGTCGCGCCGGTCGACGACGCGCACGATGGCATCGACGAGATCGTCCTTGTGGAGATAGGGTTGGCCCGTTTCGATGTCGCCGGCGAAAAGATAGGCGGTCGGCCGACGTTCGAAGATGCGGGCGATCTGCTGGGCGACGAAGGCGGCGCGGCACTGCTCGTCATAGACGCCGGCGAGCCTGACGATGGCGATCTTGATGTCGCCGCGCTCCTCGCGGATCAGCCGCTCGGTCTCGACCTTCGAGCGGGGATAGGCCCAGGCCGGGGCCAGCGCGCCGTCCTCGTCGATCTTCACGCCCTTCGCCGGGCTCGGCGCATGCACGAGCAGGGTGCTGGAGAAGACGAACTGCTCGGTCTCGAAATCCCGCAGGGCGGCCAGCAGCCGGCGCGTGCCCTCCACCGTCACGGCGTCGTATTTCGGATTGTCCTCGCCGGTCGTGTCGTAATAGGCGGCGAGGTGGACGACCGAGGCGATCCGGCTGCCGAAGCGCTGGCGCACTGCGTCCACGGCTTCGCTCACGCTGGCATCGGAGGTGAGATCGATCGCGATCGCCTCCAGCCCCGGCAGGGATCGCCTCGGCGCGACGTCGAGCCCCACGACCTGATAGCGTTCCGCCAGGCCGCGCGCGATCGCCTGCCCGAGGAAGCCGCTGCTGCCGGTGATCAGAACGACTGGCTTCGGCATGACGCTCGTCCTCGTCCAGATCCTGGCCGGGCCACGGCAGCCCGGCCGGATGTCCGGCCGGGGGCCGGCACTTCGACCGGAGCGGCGCCCGACCGCATGACGCGGTTCAGGCGCGCCGCTCCGCCCGGGTCCGCGCCGCCTTCTGGGCCGCCCGCCTGCGTCCCTCCGGTCCCTTGGTCCGGGCCGCCTTCTTCGCGGCGGCGGATCGTTCCTCGGCGGTGCGCCGCGAAGCCGCCCGCCTGGTCTGCCGCGACAGGGCCGCCGGCGATGCGGTGTCCTTCGGCTCCGCCTTCAGAACGCGCGACACCGCCTTCGAGACCTTCGGACGGCGCTTCGGCACGCGCTCGCCCTGGCCGACCTCATAGGCATATTCGGCGCTCTTGCGGGTGCTCTCCTTGACCTTGCCCTTGCGCGGCGGCGGCAGGTCGACGCCCGCCTTGCGTGCCTCGGAGAGGCCGATCGCGATCGCCTGCCTGGTCGAGCGCGCGCCATGCTCGCCGCGGCGGATCTCCTCGATTTCCTCACGCACGAACTCGCCGGCCTGCGTGCTCGGCGACTTGCCCTCGCGCTTGTCCTTCAGGGCCCTGGCAATGGTCTTCCTGTCCGGCATCGGTCGTCTCCATCGTGGAACGATCGGCGGGTCCGCGGCCGTCGGGCGGCGGTGCCGCACCTTCGACAGATCAACGTATCGGGACGGCAATTGATCCTCGGCCAGCCCGAAGCTGCGGCTTCACCGGCCGGCCCTGAGCCGGGCGCGGCGGGCGCGCCAGGTGGCGCGGGTCTGCGGCTTGACGAAGACCGAGGCGATATCGGTCCGGCTCCGCCGGAGCCTTGTCTCGATCCGCTCCACGCAGCGTTCGATCTCGGCGGTCGAACGGTCGTCCCGGAATTCCAGGCTGAGCGCCACCACGATCTGGTCGGGGCCGAGATGCACCGTCGTCAGGCCGTTGACGCGCTCGACGTCCGGGTCGCCGCGCACCACGGTCAGGATCTCCTCCTGGACATGCGGCAGCGCCGCCTCGCCCATGAGCAGCGCCTTGCTCTCGCGGGCGAGGAAGATCGCCGTCAGGGCCAGGATGGCGCTGATGAACAGCGAGGCGATGCCGTCGAGTTCCGGCCGGTCGAGCCAGGCCGCGGCGGTGATGCCGCAGAAGGCGATGAACAGGCCGAGCAGCGCTGCCGTGTCCTCGAACAACACGGTGAAGACGCTCGGGTCCTTGCTCTCGCGGACCGCCGCGTAGTAGCCGAGCGCGCCCTTCACGGCGCGGAACTCCTTCAGGGCGACGCGCCAGGTATAGCCTTCGAACAGGGCGGAAAAGCCGAGCACGACATAGTTGGCAGCGAGGTCGGTCGCCGGCCGCGGCTCGCGGATATGCGCGATGCCTTCGTAGAACGAGACGCCGGCGCCGACCGCGAAGACCAGCAATGCGACGATGAAGCTCCAGAAATAGAGCTCTCGGCCATGGCCGAAGGGATGGGCGAGATCGGGCGGCCGCGCGGCGCGGCGCAGCCCGTAGAGCAGCAGCAGGCCGTTGCCGGTATCGACAAGCGAGTGAACACCTTCCGAAAGCATGGCCGAGCTGCCGGTCCAGGCGGCCGCGGCGAACTTGGTCGCGGCGATCAGCAGGTTGCCGGCGACGGCGGCATAGATGACGGTCTTCGAACCTGAATGCGCCGCCATGTCGCTTTGCTCCCGCCGGCGGACAGGAAGCCGGCTTGCCTGCGCGCCCGCCGCGATGCCCCCGCGTTCGCGATCCCCGACGGAACCGGCCTGCGGGTCGCCAAGTTCCACATGTGAAGCAGGAATTGGCAGAGGAGGAGCCGCATGAGTGCGACCGGCCTCGACGTCTTCGACAGGACGCTTCAAACCACCCATATCTGGCTTGACGACATCAAGGAGATGCTCGGGCCCGACCGTCAGGTTGCCTGGAAGGTCCTGTCGGTGGTGCTGCGCAAGCTCCGCGACCGGCTCCCCGTCGAACTCGCCGCCAACCTGGGCGCGCAGTTGCCGCTGCTCGTGCGCGGCGCCTATTATGACCAGTTCGAGCCGCAGCGACAGCCGATGAAGCTCGATCGCGACAGGTTCGTCGCGGAAGTCGGCAGCGGGCTGTCGGACAGCCGGCCAATCGATGCCGAGGAGGCCGTCCGCGCGGTGTTCACCGTGCTGTCGAGCCACCTGCCGCAGGGCCAGATCGCCAAGGTCCAGCACGCGCTGCCGGAGCCCTTCTGGCCGCTCTGGCAGCCGGGCGGGGCCGAGGCTGCGCCGCCACCGGACCAGACGGCGTGACGGCCTGACCAGCCGCAATGGCAGATATCGAGGGCGACGACGCGATCGGCGGTCCGCCGCGCCGTCCTGTCGCCCGGCGCGGCGCAATCCTCTTCCGCAGCAGCGGGAGCGTCATGGCGAAACGAGGGACTGCACATGTCTGAAGTCATCAGTCTGTTCGGCGACCAGCTGTCGTTGCAGGGCGAACCGAACAAGGGCCTCGTCAACATCATCGAGGAGCTCCTGGCCATGGCCAAGGACGGCCGCCTGCAGAGCCTCGTGGCCACCGGCTACACGCTCGAAGGCGCACGGCTCGCCGTCTGGGCCGACACCCATCCCAATGCCTACGAGATGCTCGGCGCGATCACCGCCCTGCAGGGCGAATATGTCCACCGCCATCCGGGACTGACGTCGATGTAAGGATGCGATGCGCTTCGAGACAAAGCGGAAGGCGCTCCCGCACTGCGCGGAACGGACCGCGAGACGCGATGAAAAGCGATAAAACCCAATGCCTTAGAGGCAAAATGGTGCCCGGGGGCGGAATCGAACCACCGACACTGCGATTTTCAGTCGCATGCTCTACCAACTGAGCTACCCGGGCGGCTGCGCAACACGACCGTTCGATGACGGTGCGTCGCGAGCGAGCGGGTTTATAGGGTCTCGCTTCGGTCCTGTCCACCCTCCCGGGCGCAAGATTTGCACAGGACGATCACGCCGCTGTGGAGACCGCGCGGCGGGCCGCCCGGCCGGCGCCGGCAGCATCCGGCGAGACCTGCGAGCCGGTGAAAAAATGCCCCGGAGCCGTTGCCGGCGCCGGGGCAGTTCGAGGTCATGCGGGGGGCATGCACGCGGGAGGGGATGGGGTCAGCGCAGGACGATCACGCGGGTACCGACCTGGACGCGGTTGTAGAGGTCGACGACATCGTCGTTGAGCATGCGGATGCAACCCGACGAGACGGCCTGGCCGATCGTGTGCGGCTCGTTGGAGCCGTGGATGCGATAGAGCGAGGAGCCGAGATAGAGGGCGCGGGCGCCGAGCGGATTGTCCGGGCCGCCGGCCATGAAGCGCGGCAGGTCGGGCCGGCGCCGCAGCATCTGCTCGGGCGGGCGCCAATCCGGCCATTCCTGCTTGCGGGTGATGTGCGGGCTGCCGGCCCATTCGAAGCCGGGGCGGCCGACGCCGATGCCGTAGCGGATCGCCTGGCGGCCGGGCAGCACGTAATAGAGCCGGCGCGCGCCGGTATCGACCACCACCGTGCCCGGCGCATAGGCTCCGGTGAAATCGACCACCTCACGCGGAATGGCCGCCGCCTGCGGCCGGGCCGAGGCGATCGCCGGCGCGAAGGCCATGGGCTGGCGGGTATCGGGATCGATCATGACGGAAGAGGCCGCCACGGCCGGGGCTGCGGAGAGGGCGGCAAGGGACAGCGCTGCGGCGATGGCGAAACGGCGCATCGGGCACTCCTCGGGAACGCGTGAGGACGATGATAGCGAGAGGGGATCAGCGGGCCGGGGCGACCGTGTCGACCGTGACGGTGCGGACGCCGTGCAGCGGCGCGCCGTCGACCGTGGTCTGGCATTCGCGCGGAATATGCGGCCAGGTGTACTGCCCGCAGGCGCCGCGCCGGGTCGCCGCCGCGCGGTCGCCCTGGATCATCGGCACCTGGCCGCGGGCCGCCGCGCTGACGGCGACCGCCGGTTCGGCGCGCTGGGGCCGGACGGCGAAGGCCGCGAAGGCATTGTCGAGATCGGCCGACGACAGGCCATGGCCGACGACCGGCGCCTGCGACACGGCGGCGCGGCTTGCCGGCGGCATCGCCAGGGCGATGGTGGCAGCGGCGGCGGCGAATGCACTGAGAACCAACGTCTTCGACATCAGGTTCATGACCACCTCCCGAGGGGCCGTTGTCCGGCCATTCTGTCAGGTGAGTGGCGAGCCGGCGGCAAAAGGTTCATCACCTCTGTTCAACGACCGCCGGGCGCCAATCACGTCGGCTGCGGTTGTAGGCCTCAGGATTTTCGCGGCAGTGTCTCGCCGCACAGCCCGGCATTTCCTTGCGAAACGCAATGTTTCAAGGCTTGCCGGCCGGTGTCGTGCCGCGCCGCCGCCTGTTTCGGGACCCAGGGGTTTGTTTCAGACAGCGGGTGCGAATGGCGAATGGCGAATGGGGGTGCGACGATCACCGCCGCTGCAACCCCATTCGCCTTTCTCATTCAACGCCCGAGCCGCCGGATGTTTCGGCGCGCCGGGCGTTTGTTCCAGGCCAACATGACGAGCGGGACGCGAGGACGCGAGGACCTTCCCCACTCGCCATTCGCCACTCGCCGCCCTCAGCGCTTCTCGCCGTCGGGCAGGAACATGTAGCCGGCCCCGCGCACGGTCTTGATGAAGGCGGGGGCCTCCGGATCGGGTTCGATCTTCTTGCGAATGCGGGTGATACGCACGTCGATGGCCCGGTCGAACGCGTCCGGGTCGCGCGCGCCGGCGAGATCCAGCAGGCGGTCGCGCGAGAGCACGCGGCGGGGATTCTCGGCAAAGGCCTTGAGCAGGTTGAACTCCGAGCTGGTCAGCGGAAACTCGGCGCCGTCATCGTCGCGCAGCATGTGGCCGGCGAGGTCCAGCCATTTGGTGCCGAAGCGCACCCGTTCCTTCTGCTCCGGCCGCGCCGCCGCGGCGACGGCGGCGGCGCGGCGCAGCACCGAGCGGATCCGGGCGAGCAGCTCGCGCAGCTCGCAGGGCTTGGCGAGGTAGTCGTCGGCGCCGAGCTCCAGCCCGACGATGCGGTCGACCGCGCTGGCGGTGGCGGTCAGCATGATGACCGGCACCGGCGCCGAGCGCTTGAGATCGCGGATGACCGAAAGCCCGTCCTCCTCGGGCATGTTGAGGTCGAGCACGATGAGATCGGGCCGGCCGGCCGCCATGGCCCGGCGCAGCGCGGCGGCGCCGTCGCAGGGCGTCACCTCGAAGCCGTGCATCTTCAGATAGTCGCCGACCATGTCGCGGGCCGCCGGCTCGTCGTCGACCACCATGATGTGCGGTTTCGCGCTCATGCCGCAGCTCCCGGTCCGGCCGACGGCAAGGTCAGGCTGAAGGTCGCCCCGGGGCCCTCGGCATTGGCTTCGGCGGCAATGCGGCCGCCATGGAGCTCGATGATCCGGCGCGCGATGAACAGGCCGAGCCCGGTCGAGCTCTCGCCGCCGGTCGGCTTTGCCGAGAGACGCTGGAACCGCCCGAACAGACGGCCGAGATCCTCCTCCGAAAGCCCCGGGCCGCTGTCGCTCACCGCCACCTCATGGCCGTCGGGCCCGGCCGACAGGCGGACCGCGATGCGCCCGCCGGGCGGGGAATACTTGATCGCATTGGAGACGAGGTTGTCGATCGCCTCGCGGATCCGGTCCGGGTCAGCCCGGCCGGTGAGGCTCGCCGGCCCGGAATAGACGAGGTTCTGCTGCTTGCGCTCGGCCAGCGGGCGATTGGCGTCGATCACCGCACCGATCACCGCGGCCGTGTCGATATCGGCAACGCGCAGCACGATGTCCTCGGCATCCAGCATGGCGTCGTTCAACAGCGCGTCGATCATGCCGGTCATGCGCGCGACCGAGGAACGCAGCTGCTCGATCTGGCTCTTCGCCCGCTCGATATTGGGCGGGTCGAGCTCCAGGAGCTCGCGCATCATTTCCGAGCGGCCGAGAATGACGCCGAGCGGGTTCTTCAGATCGTGGGCGACCGTGCCGAGCACCTCGGCCTTGTGATCGTTGGTGCGCTTCAGGCGGTTCCACTGGGTGGTCAGCCGCTCGTTGGCGCCGGTCAGCTGGCGTGTGCGCTCGGCGACCCTCAGCTCCAGGGTCTCGTTGGCCGCCTGCAGCTGCTCATAGAGGATGACATTGTCGAAGGCCGTGGACAGCCGCCCGCAGAACACGGCGACCAGGGTCCGGTCGGTTTCCGACAGCGGCCGGTCCGAGCGCAGCGCCACCACCACCTCGCGGCCGCTGGCGGTGCGGATATAGAGCATGGTCTGCTCGCCACGGAAGGTGTGGCAGCGCTGCTCGAAGGCCGAGCCCACCAGATCGGCCATCGTCTGGTCGAGGCCGCTCTCGGCGGTGCCGGCCATGCCGGCATAGACGCCCGAGCCGGCGAGAATGGCATAGCCGGCGCGCTGGTCCTCGCGCAGCACCAGGATGCCTTCGCAATGGGCCTGGATCAGCCCGGCGATCTGGGTCAGCACGCCCTCGGCCAGCTTGCGCATGGACTTCAGGTCGAACAGTTCGGAGGCGGCATCGACGATCAGCTCGAGCCCGCGGCGGGTCTCGACCAGCCGCATCAGCTGCTGATAGGAGCGGATCGCCGCGGTCAGGGCGGTGAACAGCTTGTCCGCGGTCAGCTCGGTCTTCGCCTTGTAGTCGTTGATGTCGTAATCGACGATGACCTGGCGTTCCGGCGCCTGGCCGGGCTGGCCGGTGCGCAGGATGATGCGCACCGTGTCGTTCTTCAGGACGTTGCGGATCTCCTCGACGAGCTCGAGCCCCGCCCCGTCGCTCTCCATGACCACGTCGAGCAGCACCACCGCCATGTCGGGATGCGCGGCCAGCAGCGCCCGCCCCTCCGCGGCCGAATAGGCCGAGAGCAGCTCCAGCCCCGCCCCGGCCAGCTCGTAGTCGTAGAGCGCATAGCGCGTGCCCGAATGCACCGCCGGGTCGTCGTCGATGATCGCGACCTTCCAGCGGTGCTGGTCGCGGCCGCGCGCGGCCGGCTCGTCCTCCACCACCTGGATCAGATCGTCGTCTCGGTCTTTGTCGTTCATCGAAACACCCGGGTCTGACTGGCTGCCGTCAAGGACGTTCGGCCGGCTCCTGCGGCGCAACGAGCGGCAGGATCATGCGGAAAGTGGTGCCCTGGCCCGGCACCGACTGAAGCGTGATACGACCACCGAGGCGCCGCGTCACGATGTTGAAGACGATATTGAGGCCGAGCCCGGTGCCGCCCTCGCCGCGCCGGGTGGTGAAGAAGGGGTCGAAGGCCTGGCGCTGCACAGCCTCGGTCATGCCGACCCCGTCGTCCTGAACCGTGATGGTCACGTGATCAGCCGCCTCGACCGCGGCGATGCGGAACTTGCCCCTGCGGCCCTCGGGGAAGGCGTGGGTCAGGGCATTGATGAAGAGGTTGGTGATCACCTGGCCGTAGGGCCCGGGATAGCTGTCGAGGGTGATGCCGTCGGGCATGTCGACGTCGAGTTCGATCGCCGCCCGCTTCAAGGTGGGGCGAAGGCTCGCGACGATCTGGTCGGTCGCCTCGGCAAGGTCGAAGGAGCGGCGGTCGGCATGGCTGCGGTCGACCGCCACCTGCTTGAAGGCCTGCACCATCTCGCCGGCGCGCTGCAGGTTCATCGACAGCTGCGCGGCCGCTTCCCGGCTGCCTTCGACGAATTCGGTGAGCTTGGAGCGGCGCAGTTCGCCGCGCTCGACGTCGCGGCCAAAATCCTCGATGCGCCGGGTCAGCGTCGAGGCGACGGTCAGGCTGATGCCGATCGGATTGTTCACCTCATGCGCGACGCCCGCCACCAGGCCGCCGAGGGCCGCCAGCTTCTCGGCCTCGATCAGGCTCTCCTGGGTCTCGCGCAGATGGGCGAGCGCGGTCTCGGCGCGGTCCTTGGCCGCCACCAGGTCGCGCTCGGCCCGCTGCTTCTCGATGGCGTTCTGGCGGAACACCTCGACCGCGCGGGCCATGCGGCCGATATCATCGCCCGCCATCAGGCCGGCCGGAGCACGGGCAAGGTCGCCGCGCACGATATCGGCCATGCTGCCGGCGAGATCGTCGAGCGGCGCGCGGATCGAATGCGCGATCAGCGCCCAGATGGCGGCGACGAACAGCAGGAACAGGCCGGCCACGATCACCGCCTGGACGAAGACCGAGCGCAGGGTGCTTTCGAGCCGCGCCTGCGCGGCATCCTCGTTGGCGCGGACCCGGTCGGCCACCTCCTGGATGACGGTGGCCATGACCGCCTGGTTGCCGTCGATCTCGACCTGCAGGAGCCGGTTCTGCATGCCGAGCACGGTGATCAGCCGGCCGAAACCGGCCCGCAGCGCATCGGTGCGCTCGCGCAGCGTCTGCACCGCCGCCTTCTGGAAGTCGGACGAGGCCAGATCGGCCATGACCGGCGCCGTCGCCTGGATCACCTCGATGCTGGAGGAAGCCTCGCGCTGGGCCTGCGCCGACTGGGTCAGGTAATAGTCGTTGATCGCGACGAGGAAGATCGAGAAGGCCTCGCGCGACTTGCCGAGCGCCGGCGCGATCAGCGGCGCGCGCTCGGCCATGGCCGTCTCGACGACGGCATAGAGCTGGGAAAGCTCGCTCGCGGGCTTGCGGATCTCGTTCTCGTAGATCGAGGAAATGGTCTCCCGCACGCTGCGCAGTTCGTCGAAGCCCAGCATGAAGCGCTCGGTGACGCTGGTCACCGAACGGGCCGGGTTCTGCAGCGCGAGGTCGATTTCCTTTTCCAGCGCCAGCTTGGCCAGCAGCGCCTTGCGCCGCGCCTCGATGTCGGCGAGCACGATGTCGTTCGGCAGCGCGAAGTAGCGGTGGATCAGCGTCTGCAGGCGTCCGGCCTCGTTTTCGATCGAGGCCAGCAGGCGGTCGATGCGGCGCGCGTCCTGCGCCGCGTTCCAGGCCGAGCGGATGGCGCTGGCGCCCGAAGCGATCAGCAGCAGCAGCAGGCCGATGAAGGCGAGATTGAGGATGACGACGGTGGCGATGCGCCAGCGCACGGGAATGTGGCGCAGCGCCTGCGAGGCAAGATCGAAGCGGCCCTTCAGCGACCGGAGAACGGGGGCCGTCAGCCGCCGCCGTGCCGTGGACGCGTCCATCATCGGGCCTGGCGGATCCGCTCGATAAGCGCCATCAGGTCGGCCTCGCCGGCAAAGCGGGCGGCAAGGCCGGTCACGGCCGCCTCGAAGGCGCTGCGGTCGGCGAGCGTGACGATCTCGACACCGGCGCGCTCGGCCTGCTGGCGCGAGGTCTGTTCCAGCTTCTCCCATTGCGCGCGCATGGCGCGCGAGGATTCGCGCGCCGCCTGCCGGAAGATAGCCCTGTCCTCCTCCGACAGCGTCTCCCAGACCCGCTTCGACACCACCACGACTTCCGGGCTCATCGTGTGCTCGGTCAGCGTCAGGTAGCGGGCGGCCCGGTAGTGGTCGGTGGTCACGTAGGAGGGCCAGTTGTTCTCCGCGCCCTGGATGAGGCCGGTGGACAGGCCGACGCCGACCTGGCCATAGGGCAAGGCCACCGGCTCGGCGCCGAGCGCCTTCATCATGTCGACCATCATGTCCGACTGCTGCACGCGGATGCGCAGCCCTTTCAGGTCGATCATCGAGCGGATCGGCCGGACCGAGTTGTAGATCGACCGCGCTCCGGAATCGTAGAAGGCAAGGCCGACCAGGCCATGGGCCTCGAAGCGGGCCAGTATCTCGTCGCCGATCGGCCCGTCGAGCACGGAGTGCAGGTGCTCGACCGAGCGGAACAGGAAGGGCAGAGCCAGCACATTGGCTTCGGGAATGAAGCTACCGAGCGGAGCGACATTGGTGCGATTGATGTCGATCGCACCAATGCGGGTCTGCTCGATCGTCGCCTTCTCCTCGCCGAGCTGGCTCGAATGGAAAATCCTCAGGCTGTGCCGGCCCCGGCTGCGCTCGAGGATCAGGCGGCCCATGTGCTCAAGCGCCCGGACGGTGGGATAATCGGCCATCTGGGTGTCGGCGACGCGGAATTCGCGGGCCGCGGCCGGAGGCGCCAAGGCCGCGGCGAGCAGGACGAGCCCACCGGCCAGCGCGGCACAAGCGCGATGCCAGCTCCCGCCGTGCCTGTCGACCATGAGTTCCCCCTCCACCCGGCGGCGGCCGGTACGCCCCATACGCGCCCGAGCATGCCACAGAAGGCGGCGCCTTCGCTACCGCCGCAGGCGGCAGACGCATCGCGCGCCCGGGCGGACCGTTCGCGCGGGTTCCGAGCGGACGAAACAAAGATCCCGGCCGCTCGGGCGCGACGACATGTTGCGGAAATGCGGGTCAGGCAAGTTCGCCGGCAATCGAGATCCGGGTGCCGCCCCGGCATCCATGAACACGCTGCGTGCAGGAGCATGCCCGCATGATATCCCGTCTGGCCTTCGCGCTCGCCGCCGGCCTGCTTGTCCATCTTTCCGGCTTCGCCCGTGCCGACGAGACCATCGGCATTCCGGACTGCGACCAGTTCATCACGAGCTACGAAACCTGCGTCACCACCAAGGTGCCGGCGGATCACCGCGGCACGTTCAGCCAGCAGGTGGCTCAGCTCAGGGCCAGCTGGAAATCGCTGGCGGAGAACCCGCAGACACGCGCCCAGCTCGAACAGGTCTGCCGTGTCCAGGGCGCGCAGATGCAGCGGGGCCTGGAACCGTTCGGCTGCACCTTTACGCCGCGTTGAGCCCGGCCGCTCGACCCATGCAGTGGCCGCATGACGCGGACGGACGGCCGTCGTTGCCTTGTCATGGCTTCTGCGCCATAAACACTGTGACGGATTCGTTCTCTCTCCCCCAAGTCATCAGAGAGAATGACATTCTTTCCGCATGAATAGATCGACCATGCGCGAACAGAATTCCGTCGACGGCAATAGCGAAGGGTTCAACTGTTTCCACTCCACTTCATTTTCCTTCGCCCCCAGCGATCCCTCACGGAGCAATCCCAATGATCTCTCGTCTTGTTTTCGGTCTTGCCGCCGGCCTTCTGGTCTTTTCCAACGTCAATGCCCGCGCGGCCGACGAGGTCGGGGTGCCCGAATGCGATCGCTTCATCGCCGCCTATGAGACCTGCGTGAACACGCGCGTGCCGGCCGAGCAGCGGCCGACCGTGACGCAGAGCATCACCCAGATGCGCGCCCAGTGGAAGCAGCTCGCCGGCAATCCGCAGACCCGCGCGACCCTGCCGCAGATGTGCACCCAGGTGACCGAGCAGGTGAAGCAGTCGATGGGCCCGATGGGCTGCACCTTCTGAGGCGCGGTTTTTCGTCTGGCGACAGGCCGAGGCCGGCACGTGAACGTGCCGGCCTTTCTTTTCGGCGGCGTCTACGCGCCGATGATCTTGCCCGGATTCATGATGCCGGCCGGATCGACCGCCTGCTTGAGCGCGGCCATGAGGGCGAGCGCCGGCCCGCCATGCTCGGCCTTGAGATATTTCATCTTGCCCTGGCCGACGCCGTGCTCGCCCGTGCAGGTACCGCCCATGGCCAGCGCCCGTTCGACGATGCGGCCCATGAAGGCGGTGACGCGCGCGACGTCCTCCGGGTCGTTTTCGTCCATCAGCGGCAGGACATGGAAATTGCCGTCACCGACATGGCCGACGATCGGCGCGACGAGGCCGGTCGCCTCGATATCCCTTTTTGTTTCCTCGATGCAGTCGGCCAGCCGCGACAGCGGCACGCAGACATCCGAAGACTGGCTCTTGGTGCCCGGCCGGAGCGCCAGCGCGGCCCAGTAGGAATCGTGGCGCGCCTGCCAGAGGCGGCTGCGATCCTCGGGCTTGACCGCCCACTCGAAATTGCCGGCGCCATAGTCGTCGGCAATGGCGCGGAAACGCTCGACCTGCTCGGCGACGCCGGCATCGGTGCCGTGGAACTCGAGCAGCAGCAGCGGGCTCTCGGGCAGGCTGAGCTTGGAATAGGTATTGACCGCCTTGACCTGGACCTCGTCGAGCAGCTCGATACGGGCGACCGGGATGCCGGACTGGATGGCGGCGATGGTCGTGTCGGCAGCAGCCTTCACGGTGGGGAACGAGCAGACGGCCGCGGAGATCGCCTCGGGAATGCCGTGCAGCTTGAGCGTGATCTTGGTGATCAGGCCGAGCGTGCCCTCGGCGCCGACGAAGAGGTGGGTGAGATCGTAGCCCGCGGAGCTCTTCTTGGCCCGCCGCGCGGTCTCGATCACCTCGCCGTTGGGCAGCACCACCTCCAGCGCGATGACGTTGTCCTTCATGGTGCCGTAGCGCACGGCATTGGTGCCGGAGGCGCGGGTCGAGGCCATGCCGCCGATCGAGGCGTCGGCGCCCGGATCGATCGGGAAGAACAGCCCCATGTCGCGCAGATAGTCGTTGAGCTGCTTGCGCGTGACGCCAGGCTCGACCACCACGTCGAGATCCTCCGCATGCACCGCCACGATCGCCTTCATCAGCGAGGTATCGACGGAGATGCCGCCATAGGGGGCGTTGACATGGCCCTCGAGCGAGGTGCCCGTGCCGAAGGGCACGACCGGCACGCCATGCCTTGCGGCAAGCTTCATCACCGCGACGCAGTCGTCGACATCCCGGGGATAGACGACGATGTCGGGCGGCTGGTTCGGCACCACCGTCAGGGTGTGGCCATGCTGCTGGCGGACCGCCTCCGAGGTCACCGCACGATTGCCGAACAGCGCCTGCAGCTCGGCGGTCACCGCCGCGAGGGTCTCGGGAGTGGGACGGGCTTTCATCGTGGCCGGCATCATGCGCTCCTTGCGGCCCCGCGGCCGCGACCTGCGCCGCTCCGGAGGCAAGCGCGGAGACTAGCCAACCGGGCGGCCTTGAGGAAGCAGCCCGGCCGCACGGCGGGCCGGCCATTCGGCCGGATTGCCCGTCGGCCGCAGCGCGGTACAGTCATCGTCATGAACGCCATAACCCTTTGCCCGGAAACCGGGCTGCCCGTTTCGCAGCGCCTGACGATCCGCCCGGAATGGATCGACTATAACGGCCACCTCAATGTCGCCTTCTACGTCAAGCTGTTCGACGAGGCGCTGGACGTCATGTTCGAGAGCCAGGGCCTGGCGCAGAACTACGTCGAGGAGCGCAGGCTCGGCTTCTTCATGGGCGAGCTGCACGTCCGCTATCTGCGCGAACTGCACCTCGGCGATCCCGTGGAGGTGCGCATGCATGTGCTCGATATCGACGCCAAGCGCATGCACTACTGGCTGGAGATGGTCCATGCCGACGAGCGCTGGCTGTCGGCGACCGAGGAGGCCATCGCACTCCATGTCGACATGACGACGCGCAAGGTCGCGCCCTTCCCGGACGATGTCATGGCGAAGCTGAAGGCCTGGCAGGCGCCGGCGCTCGGCCGGCCGACGCCGAAGGGCGTCGGCAAGGTGATCGGCATTCCGAAGACGGCCTGACCGGCCGCCCCGTCAGCGGCTGAACGGCAGCGTCGCGGAGCCCGCGAGCGTGCGCAGGATGCCGGCGCGCTTCAGTTCGTCGAAGGGGATGGCGGCATGGTCGGCACGCCAGGCGCGCAGCGCGGCCTGGCGCGGATTGCGGGCCTTGAACCATTGGGCAAGGACGGCGAGCAGCATCGAAAAGATCTCCGGATGGCCCCGGGACAAAGCCGCGCGGGGCCGCATGACGGGCGCCAGAGGCGCTCAGAACACCGACATCAGGTCGCGGGTGGTGCGGATCGTCTGCTCCCGGCTGATGCCGCGCTCGGCGAGCTCGCGATCGGACAGGTGCATCAGGTAGCCGTTGGCATAGGTCTCGGCGCGCATGCGCTGAGCCTCGACGAAGGCCTCGTAGGCGGCGCGCAGAAACGCCAGGAAGCCGCGCCGGACGGGCTCGGGCCTGCGGGTGACGGGCTGGTCGAGTGCGACGGTGGCCATGGTCTTCTCTCCTCGTGAACGAGTGGACGACCTCGAGGCTTCCTCCCTTTCGACCCCTCCAATTTGGTGCAATGCAGCAAAAGCGCAACATTGTGCACCGCACCATCAGCCCTGCCATATTTGCATGGCGGGCGGCCTCAGCCGCCGATCAGCGCCAGCCACTCGGCCTCGGACAGGACCTTGACCCCGTGCTTCTCGGCATCCTTCAGCTTGGAGCCGGCGCCGGGGCCGGCCACCACGAAGTCGGTCTTGGACGATACCGAGCCGGAAACCTTGGCTCCCAGCCGCTCGGCCTTCGCCTTGGCCTCGTCGCGGGTCATCAGCTCCAGCGAGCCGGTGAACACCACGATCTTGCCGGCGATCGCCGTCTGGGTCGCGACCGCCTCCGGCGGCTCGATCGTCACCTGGGCGAGCAGAGCCGCGACGGCTTCGGCATTGTGCGCCTCGGCGAAGAACTCGATCAGCGAATTGGTCGCGACAGTGCCGATCTCGCCGTCATCGGCCAGCAGGCGATAGGCATCGGTCGGCCGCGCCGCGGCTGCGGCTTCCAGCGCCGCGATGACCGCCTCCTCGTCGCCGTACCGTTCGACGAGGGCGGCGCGCTGGGCCTTGCCGAGCCGGCCGAGCACGGTCGACCGCGCGAGCGCGGCGCCAGCCTCGTCGGCGGTGGCTTCCAGATTGCCCGCCGCCTCGACGAGGCGCGCGAGCGTCACCGGGCCGATCCCGGGAAAGGACGACAGCGCGAACCAGGCCTCGCCCGGCCGGCCCTTGGCGGCGGCATCGATGGCCGCCAAGAGCATGTCCACATCCGGAAAGCGGCGGGCGAGCGCCTTGGCCGTCGTTTCGCCGATATGGCGGATGCCCAGGCCGAAAATGAAGCGGTTGAGGCTGACCCGCCGCCGCGCCTCGATGGCGTTCAGCAGGTTCTTGATCGCCTTGTCCTCGTCCGGATCGCCGGACTTGCGGCTGGACTGCCGCTTCGGCGGCTCCTTGCCGAGCGCGGCGTAGCGCTCGTCGCTCACCTGGATCCGGCGCTGCTCGATCGCCGCCTTCACCTCGTCGAACTTCAAGGTGAAGAGGTCGGCCGGCGCCTTGATCAGGCCGGCCTGGAACAGCGTCTGGATGTAGACGTCGCCGAAACCCTCGATGTCGAAGGCGAGTCGCGAGACGAAGTGGCGCAGCCGCTCGACGCTCTGCGCCGGGCAGATGAGGCCGCCGGTGCAGCGGCGCACCGATTCGCCTTCGTCGCGCACGGCATGGCTGCCGCAGGCCGGGCAGACGGTCGGGAAGGCATAGGGCACGGCCGTTGCCGGCCGCTGCTCCAGCGCCACATCGATGATCTGGGGAATGACGTCGCCGGCGCGCTGGACCGTGACGGTATCGCCGATGCGAATGTCGATGCCGCCGCGGATCGGCTGGCCGTCGCTGCCCACCGCCTTGATGTAATCCTCGTTATGCAGCGTCGCGTTGGAGACGACGACGCCGCCCACCGTCACCGGACGCAGCTTGGCGACCGGGGTCAGCGCGCCGGTGCGCCCGACCTGAATATCGATGCCTTCGAGCACGGTGGTCGCCTTCTCGGCGGCGAATTTGTGCGCGATGGCCCAGCGCGGGCTGCGCGAGACGAAACCGAGCCGGTCCTGCAGGGCAAGGCTGTCGACCTTGTAGACCACCCCGTCGATGTCGTAGCCGAGGCTGGCGCGGCGTGTCTCGATCATGCGGTAATGGGCGAGCAGCGCCTCGGCATCCTGGCAGACGACCGTCAGCGGATTGACCGGGAAGCCGAGCTGCCTGAACCACGCGACCATGCCGGATTGCGTCTCGCGCGGCAGCGGCGGCGTCACCGCGCCCCAGGTATAGGCGAAGAACCGCAGCGGCCGCTCCGCGGTGATGCGCGCGTCGAGCTGGCGCAGCGAGCCGGCCGCAGCATTGCGCGGATTGGCGAAGGGCGGCAGGCCCCGCTCCTCCTGGCGCGCATTGATGGCGCGGAAATCCTCGTGGCTGAGATAGATCTCGCCGCGCACCTCGAGCACATGGGGGGCGCCGTCGAGCGCGTGCGGCAGGCCGGCAATGGTGCGGACATTGGCGGTGACGTCCTCGCCCACCGCGCCGTCACCACGCGTGGCGGCAACTGCAAGGCGGCCGTTCTCGTAGCGCAGCGAACAGGACAGGCCGTCGATCTTCGGCTCGGCCGTCATGGCCACCGGCGCATCGGCGGCAAGGCCGAGGAAACGCCTGACGCGGGCGACGAAATCGAACACCTCCTCGTCGGCGAAGGCGTTCGACAGGGACAGCATGGGCACGGCATGCGTCACCTTGGCGAATTTCGACGACGGCGCGGCGCCGACCTTGACGGTCAGGCTGTCCTCGGTCCGCAGCGCCGGGAACTGCGCCTCGAGCGCCTCGTAGCGCCGCCTGAGCGCATCATATTCGGCATCGGTCAGCGCCGGGGCGTCGTCCTGGTAGTAGAGCCGGTCGGCCTCGGCGATCCTTTCGCCGAGCCTGGCATGCTCGGCGGCGGCGGCTTGCGGGTCGAGACTGTCGATGGGCTTGTCGGAAAGCTTGTCTGATGTCGCGGCCATGATCGAAACCGGATTGTGCTGGAGGATGCAGAGCATAGTCGGACGCCTCACGCGAGGCGAGCCGGGCAGGTTCAATCGGGCCGGATCATTCGAACACGCCCAGATTCATGCCCTGGGCGCGCCCCTCGGCGCGCACCGCCGCGGTGCTCGGCCACCACATCGAGACGATGCCGGCAACCCCATAGCGAGCGAGAGCGCGAGGGCTTGCCGTCCACTCCTCGGCGCCGTCGCGCGAACCCGGCAACGGCGGCTGGTCGTAGGTGAGCGAGCCGTTGACGCCGATCTCGCGGAAGAAGGCCTCCGTCTCCGCCCTGAGGCCGCTTTCCGCGCCGCCGCCGCCGAGCAGGCCGCCGAAGGCCGGCGGCGCGATGCCGCCATGGAACACGACCAGCGAGCGCGGCTCCACGATCTTCCGGCGGGCCGCCGTGAACAGGAAATTGGCGCAGGACGACGCGCATTGGCGACGCACCACCAGGGTCAGGCCGCGCGCCCGGATCGCCCGTGCGAGGCGCAGCGAGACCCTGACCTCGCCGCCGTCGGAGGTGATCGCCATGGTCGAGATCGACCGGTCGGCGGCAAGCAGCGCCAATGAGCGCTCGACGCTCGCATGCGTCAGCTCGCCGGAAAAGCACAAGGTCGAGCCCACGCGATGAACACCGCCCGCCGAACAGTCGGCGGCAGGCACCTGCGCGCGCGCGCCGGCAACACCGACCAGGGCGGCCAGCGCCCCAGCGAGGACCGGTGCCACGCGCCGGACCGCCATCAGTTCACCGCGAGCAGCCGCTCGGCTGCCGCGCGGGCCTCGTCGGTAATGGTCTCGCCGGCCAGCATGCGGGCGAGCTCCTCGCGCCTGAGATCGAAGCCGAGCGGCTTGACGCGGGTCGCCACGGCATCGCCGGCGGCTTCCTTGGCGATCAGGTAGTGGCGCGTCGCCTTGGCGGCGACCTGCGGGGCATGGGTGACCGAGAGGACCTGCACCTGGGAGCCGAGCCTTGCCAGACGCTGGCCGATGGCATCGGCCACCGCGCCGCCGACGCCGGTATCGATCTCGTCGAAGACGAGGGTCGGCGCGGAGCCCTGGTCGGCCAGCACCACTTTCAGCGCGAGCATGAACCGCGACAGCTCGCCGCCCGAAGCGACCTTCATCATCGGCCCGGGGCGCGTGCCGGGATTGGTCTGCACCCAGAACTCGGCCCGGTCGATGCCCTCGGGGCCTTCGCTGTCGGCGGTCATCTCGGTGATGAACCGGGCGCGATCGAGCTTCAGCGGCCCGAGCTCGGCATTGACCGCGGCATCGAGCTTGAGGGCCGTCGCCTTGCGCTTGGCCGAGAGCGCCTTTGCGGCCTTGCGGTAGGCCGCCTCGCCCTCGCCCGCCGCCGCCACCAGCGCGACGAGATGGTCCTCGCCCGCATCGAGCGCGGCGACATCCGCCTGATAGCGGGCGGCCAGCGTCGCCAGGCCATCGACCGGCACCGCATATTTGCGCGAGGCGGCGCGCAGCGCGAACAGGCGCTCCTCGATGCGCTCCAGCTCGCGCGGGTCGAAATCGGCGGCCCGCTGGGCCGCCTCGACCGCCGCGCGGGCGTCCTCGATACGGTCGAGCGCCTCGCCGAACGCCTTGACGATGGGCTCGATCATGGCGGGAGCCTGCTGCGCCCGCCGCTCCAGCCGGCGCCAGGCCGCGGCCAGCGAAGGCACGGCCGAGCCGGGGCCAGCGAGGACCTCCGCCGCGTCGGAGAGATCGGCGGCGATCTTTTCCGACTGCATCATGGCCTGCCGGCGCGCGGCAAGCGCCTCCTCCTCGCCCGCCTCCGGCTTCAGCCGTGTCAGTTCCTCCACCGCGTGACGCAGGAAATCGCCGTCGGCGCGGGCCTTGGCGAGCCGGGCCTGCGCCTCCTCGACCGCCCGCCGCGCATCACGCCAGGTCTTCCAGGCGGCGCGCACGGCCGCCGCCTCTTCGGCGAGGCCGCCATAGGCGTCGACCAGCGCGCGATGGGCTTCCGGTTCGACCAGGGCGCGATCGGCATGCTGGCCGTGGATCTCGACGAGGGAAGCGCCGATCGCGCGCAGGACCTGCACGCTGACCGCCTGGTCGTTGACGAAGGCACGGGTGCGGCCGTCGGCGAGCTGGACACGCCGGAGAATCAGGTCGCCGTCGGTATCGATATCGGCTTCGGCCGCAATGCGCCGCGCTGGATGGGCGGCGGGCACGTCGAACACGGCGGTCACCTGGCCCTGCGCCTGGCCGTTGCGCACCAGCGCCGCGTCGCCGCGCGCGCCGAGCGCCAGCGAGGTCGCATCGAGCAGGATGGATTTGCCGGCGCCGGTTTCGCCGGTCAGCACCGAGAGCCCCTCGGCGAAGGTCAGATCGAGCCTGTCGATCAGGACGATGTCGCGGATCGAAAGCTGGGCGAGCATGTGCGGTCCGCGTTTCCCTCGTGCCTGTTTCGAAATGCCACCGCGCCAAGGGCGCGACCGGCCTTCAGAAGCAAAACACCAGCGACCTCTGATGTCCCGGCGCCACGATGACGGAGCCTGTCCGCGGTTCGATGCGAAACTCCGGCAAACGCCGTCATCGTGACGCCGGCCGGTTACCTGTTATCGCGAATAGAGGTCGAACGGAAGGGCGTCAGCCGGCGATGCGCCGGAAGGCGCGGCTGATCCACGAGCCGGTGTCCTCCCGCGGCGTCAGGCCCTGGTTGGTGACCAGCGCGTAGCTGTCCTTGTACCACTGGCTGTCCGGGAAATTGTGACCGAGCACGGCCGCCGCCGTCTGCGCCTCGTTGACGATGCCGAGCGCCATGTAGCACTCGACCAGGCGCGCCAGCGCCTCCTCGACATGGCGGGTGGTCTGGAACTGCGAGATCACGGTGCGGTAGCGGTTGATGGCGCCGGCGAACTGGCGGCGGGTCTGGTAGTAGCGGCCGACCATCATCTCGCGGCCGGCAAGCTGGTCGCGGGCCACCTCGATCTTGCGGCGGGCGGCGGTCGCATATTCCGACTGCGGCCATTTGCGGGTGACTTCTTCCAGGACCACGAGCGCGCGCTCGGTCCGGCCCTGGTCGCGGTTGACGTCCGGGATCTGGTCGTATTGGGCCGCGCCCATCAGGTACTGCGCATAGGCTGCATCGGACGAGCCGGGATGCAGCTGCAGATAGCGCCGCGCCTGGTTGATCGTCTCGTCGTAGTCCTGGGCCTCGTAATAGGAATAGGCCGCCATGATCAGCGCCCGCTTGGCCCATTCCGTGTAGGGATGGGTGCGGTCGATCTCCATGAACTTCAGCGCGGCGCGGCGCCAGTCGCGCCGGTTCTGCAGGGCGAGGCCCTCGTTATAGAGCTTTTCGGCCGGTTCGTCGGGAAGGTTGGTCGTATCCTGGCCACCGAACAGGTTGCCGAAGGACGGCGCATTGGCGCAGGCGCCCAGGGGCAAGGTGGTGGCGAGAACGGTCGCCAGCACAAATGCGCGGCGCGGCAGTCGATCAAACGGACGCTGTACCAAGCTCACGAACCTTCCCCGATCAGATCCTCATGGGCTTCAAGCCCGGCAGGGCTCTTACCCCAAAATAAACGGCGGAGCCACCGCTCCGCCGCACACTTTCAGAACATGAGGGTAAGGCCAGAATGCGGCGCGACGCTCAGTTGGCGTCGGGGCCGTAAGCCGGCATGGCAACGCCGAGATCGGCGTGGCCGCGCTCGCGCCGCACGACCGATTCGACGACCTCATAGGCGGTCGGATCGGAGAACAGCGCCTGGAGCAGGTTGACGTTCATGCGATGGCCGCCGCGATAGGAGCGGAACCGCCCGATGATCGGTGCGCCGGCAAGCGAGAGATCGCCAACGGCGTCGAGCAGCTTGTGACGAACGAATTCGTCGGCAAACCGCAGGCCCTCGGGGTTGAGGATCCGGTCGTCGCCGACCACGACGGTGTTGTCGAGCGAGGCCCCGAGCGCGCGGTTGGCGGCCCAGAGCTTGGAAACGTCCTGCATGAAGCCGAAGGTGCGCGCACGCGCGACCTCGCGGCGGAACACGGTCGGATCGAGGTCAATGCCGAAAACCTGCCGGCCGACCAGCGGATTGGTGAAGTCGATCTCCACTTCCATCCGCAGGCCCCGGTCGTGCGGATGCAATTCGACCGTGCCGCGATCGGTCTCCAGCGTCACGGTCTTCAGCACCTTGATCGCCTTGCGGGTGGCGGCCAGCGTCACCAGCCCGACCTGGTCGATGGCCTCGACGAAAGGCGCGGCCGAACCGTCGAGGATCGGCATTTCCGGACCGTCGACCTCGACGAGGCAGTTATCCACACCGAGGCCGGCCAGCGCCGCCATCAGGTGCTCGACCGTCGCCATGCCGCCACGCTCGGGATTGCCGAGCACCGTCGACAGGTCAGCCGACGAAACGTTGCGGAACACGGCGGGAATCTCGACATGGTCCTGGTCGGACCGGACGAAGGCGATACCGGTGCCGGCTTCCGCCGGGTTCAGGGTCACGGAAACCGCCGCCCCGGAATGGACACCGATGCCATCAAGTTGGACTTGCTCGCGAAGCGTCGTCTGACGTGCAGTCTTCATTTCGACCGTCTCTGGCGCCCCGATCCCGGGTCTGACGACCTCGTCAGGATCGAAGCTGCCCCTTTCATGACCTGTCGAACCCGGCAACCGGAGCCTCCCGCGAAGGAAACCTGGAGAGCACGTCGCCAATGCGAATCGTGGCGGTGCCGTTCCGGGCTCGAACGGGCCGGACCATAGACACCCCCCTCAGGGGAGCCAAGTCACGGTTTGTGTCCGACTGTTACCAACTTTCGGTCGCATTCTCGCGGATCCGTTAAGACGATAAAAAGGCTGACTTAACAAAAACTTACCCGGGCGCCAGGGCCCGGGTAAGTTGATCGTCTGCAAGATTTCGTAACAATCTGGGATGTGTACGGCTCAGTTGGCCTGCCGCCTGAGGAAAGCCGGGATATCCAGATGGTCGTCCTCGCCCCGCGGCTGCGGCTGGGCGGGGCGGCCGTGGATGTCGAGGCCGGCCGGTTCGCG
>NZ_JAPSET010000060.1:0-30255 GCF_026847585.1 Phreatobacter sp. AB_2022a | reverse complement strand
AAGGCAATGTTCATCGCTTGGTGCTGATACATGGACGACATGGTGAGGATCATGATCGGTCCCATCGGAGCCGCCATCATCAGCGCCATATAAAACATATTGATATTGTTGAAGAACTCGTTCCCGCTCGCAATCATGGCAAACATTGCCAGGTACATGACCGCAAGACCGAGGACGACGTTGATGAGAAGCGTCACGTAGTGATGATGCTTGTGCATGGACCGGCTCCGTTGTGACGGCATGCACCGGATTTGCCTGGCCCATGCTGGTACAACGCCCAACGTTCCACCCTTGCTTGGGGTTCTGTGACATTTTGTTTCAGCGCTCCGGGATACGTGTTTCGACTTCCCGGCCGGTACTGATTGTGCCATGGTGAAGGCGTGAAACGTTGTGCGCTCCTGACGCGAATTCTGTCGCTGCTGGCGATCGTCGGCCTTCTGGCCGCGCCGCTTGCGCCACGCATGGCAATGGCCAACCAGGTCGCCGAAGCCGCGATGGCGATGGCTGACATGGAAGAGGGCATGCCTTGCTGCCCCGATCAGAAATCCTCGACCTCCGACTGCCAGAAATCCTGTCCGCTGGCCGTGATGTGCATGGCCAAGTGCTTTCCCAACGCTGCGGACTGGGGCGGGCATGGCGACATGGTCGAAAGCCTTGCCGGCGTGATCGCGCCGGTTGAGGAGCTGGAGCCGCATCTGTTGGCGGCCGGGCCACCGTCCGAACCCCCCCGAACCTGATTCATCGCCGGCGCAAGCGCCGGAGCTAAGGCACGGACAGCGCGTCTGTGCCCGTCGACCTTTGCCCGATTGGGCACGGGTACCGCCAACGATGAATTCAGGACATCAGGATCATGACCCGCCTATCTCTTGCTTGTGCGGCGACGGTTCTCGCCCTCGCCAGCGCGCCCTATGCGCTGCCGGCCCAGGCCGCGATTGCCGACTACGAATTCCAGCTGGTCGAAACCGAGCTCAAAGAGGGCCCGGCCGAGGTCGCCGTGCGGCTCGTCGACAAGCGAACTGGCCAGCCGGTCCCCGGCGCCATCATCTTTGCCGCGCGCGCTGACATGCAGCCGGACGGCATGGAGACGATGACCAGCAGCATCGAAGCTGTGCCTTCGTCGGTGCCCGGTATCTACCGCTTCCGTGTCGAGCTCAGCATGGAAGGCAACTGGCGCCTGTCACTCGCCGCAAAAGTCCAGGGCGAGACCGGGACCCTGCAGGGTCGGCTCGTGCTGAGGGCACGGCCATGAGCCGGACTATGCGCACCTTCCTCACCCTTGGCGCTTTGGCGGCCGCGGGAGCTGCCGGGTTCTGGGCCGGCCAGGCCGGCTTGAGTTGGCCCGCCCTGCCCTTCCCCCTGCCATGGCACCAAAGCGCGAGCGCGCCGCCTCTGGCCGCCACGGGACCCGTGATCTATTACCGCGACCCTGACGGGCGCCCTGCCTACTCGGCGGGTCCGGCGCGAACGGCCGACGGCCGTGCCTATGTGGCCGTCAGAGCCAGCGAGGACGTCAGCCTTGAGCCTCGCGCAAGTGGTCAAGCTGCAGCGCCTGCGGCCGCAGGCGAGCCGCGTCGAATCCTCTACTACCGCAATCCCATGGGCCTGCCAGACACTTCGCCGGTGCCGAAGAAGGACTCCATGGGGATGGACTACATCCCGGTCTATGCGGGCGAAGACGCCGACAGCGGAACCGTCACCGTCTCCCCAGGTCGGCTGCAGCGAACGGGCGTGCGCTCGGAACCGGCCGAGGCCCGCCAGATCCAGCGCCAGGTGCGCGTGCCCGGCAGCGTGCAGCTGGACGAACGGCGGGTATCCGTGGTCGCGACCCGCACGGACGCGTTCGTGCAGGAGGTCGCCAACGTCACAACCGGCGACCGGGTGACCCGCGGCCAGCCGCTGCTCAAGCTGTATTCCCCGGATATCGCCGCGGCAGGCGCCCTTTACGTCACAGAGCTCGCGAGTGGCGCAGGCTCGGCCGGCGGCGCTCGTCAGCGCCTCGAAAACCTCGGCGTGCCCGCCGATACGATAGCCGAGCTCGAGCGGACGCGGCGCGTGCCGCTGCTGTTTGACTGGCGTGCGCCAAGGAGCGGAGTTGTCCTGGAGCGCAACGCTGTCGACGGCATGAAAACCACTGCAGGTGCGGTGCTGTTTCGACTGGCTGACACCTCGCAGGTCTGGGTGATCGCTGATGTACCGGAATACGACATGGCGGCCGTGCGGATTGGCGCGGCCGCCGTGGTACGTCCGCGCGGTCTGGCCGGACGGACCTTTGAGGGGCGCGTCACGCTGATTTATCCGCAGGTGGCGCGTGACACGCGCACGACACGGGTGCGCATCGAGCTTGCGAACCTTGAGGGGCTGCTGCTGCCAGACATGTATGTCGACGTCGTCATCGCAAGCGGCAGTGGCGGCACGGTTGTGGCTGTTGCCGAGAGTGCCGTGATCGATTCCGGGACGCGCCAGGTCGTGATCATTGACCGCGGCGAAGGCAAGTTCGAGCCGCGCGAGGTCAAGACCGGCGCGCGCGGCGGAGGCTACGTCGAGATCCGCGAAGGCCTTGCCGCCGATGAGCGGGTGGTGGTGTCCGCCAACTTCCTCATCGACGCTGAAAGCAACCTCAAGGCCGCGCTGCGCGCCATGACATCGGGAACCACGCCATGATCGCCCGTCTGATTGGCTGGTCGGCCCGCAACCTGGTGCTGATCTTCATCGGCACGGCCTTTGCCGTCGCTGCCGGTCTCTTTGCCCTGCGAATCCTGCCGCTTGACGCCATCCCGGACCTCTCCGACGTGCAGGTCATCGTCTACACGGAATACTCCGGCCAGGCGCCGCAGGTGGTCGAGGACCAGGTCACCTATCCATTGACCACAGCGATGCTCACCGTCCCGAAATCCAAGGTGGTCCGCGGGTTCTCGTTCTTCGGCGTGTCGTTCGTCTACGTGATCTTTGAAGACGGAACGGACCCCTATTGGGCGCGCAGCCGGGTGCTGGAGTATCTCAACGCTGCGGCCCGGCGGCTGCCGGCCGGCGTGACCCCTTCCCTGGGTCCGGACGCCACCGGCGTGGGCTGGGTTTACCAGTATGCGGTGGTCGCCAAGAACGCGACCCTGGCCGAGCTGCGGTCTCTGCAAGACTGGGTGGTGCGGTTCGCAGCCAGCAAGGCTGAAGGCGTGGCCGAAGTCGCCAGTGTGGGCGGGTTCGTCAAGCAGTACAGCATCGTGGTGGACCCCTTGCGCATGCGGGCGCAAGGGGTGAGCCTGGCCATGGTCCGCGATGCGGTACGGGCGAGCAACCGTGACGTCGGCGGCCGCACCCTTGAGCTCTCGGAATTCGAGTTCATGGTCCGCGGCCGCGGCTACATCCGCAGCACCGAGGATCTCGAGAGCATCGTTCTCCGCTCTGCCAGCGGCGTGCCGCTGCGCCTGCGGGACGTCGCCCGGGTGGAAATCGGGCCCGACGAGCGACGCGGCATCACCGAGCTCAACGGCGAGGGTGAGGTGGCCAGCGGCATCGTGCTGCAGCGCTTTGGCGCCAATGCCCTGACCGTGATCGAGAACGTCAAGAAGCGCCTCGCGGAGATCACTGGCAGTCTGCCGGCAGGCACCGAGATCGTGCCGGTCTACGACCGCTCCCAGCTCATTGAGGCGGCGATCGAGACGCTGAAGACGACCTTGCTCGAGGAAAGCCTGATCGTCGCGCTGGTCTGCGTCGTGTTCCTCCTGCACCTGCGCAGCGCACTGGTGGCGATCCTGATGCTGCCGGTGGGCATCCTGATGGCCTTTGCCGCGATGAAGGGCATCGGCCTTGGCTCCAACATCATGAGCCTAGGGGGCATCGCCATCGCGGTCGGCGCGATGATCGACGCCGCCATCGTGATGATCGAGAACGCTCACAAGCATCTGGAGCGCGCACCCGCGGACAAGCCGCGCACCGAGGTGCTGATCGAGGCCGCGTCGGAGGTCGGTCCGGCGCTGTTCTTCAGCCTTCTCATCATCACCGTCTCGTTCCTGCCGATCTTCACCCTGGAGTCGCAGGAGGGGCGGCTGTTCGGGCCGCTGGCGTTTACCAAGACGTTTGCCATGGCGGCCGCGGCGCTTCTGTCGGTGACGTTGGTGCCGGCCTTGATGGTGCTGTTCGTGCGCGGCCGCATCATCCCCGAGCACAAGAACCCGGTGAACCGCTTCCTGATCTGGATCTACCGGCCGGTGATCCGCGGCGTGCTGCGCGCCAAGGTCTTCACGATCGCGGTCGCGCTGATCGCCTTGGGCGTGAGTGTCTGGCCCGCCCGGCAGCTGGGCTCCGAGTTCATGCCCAGTCTCAACGAAGGCACCCTGATGTACATGCCGACCACGTTGCCGGGGTTATCGGTGACCAAGGCGGCCGAGCTGCTGCAGATGCAGGACCGCATCATCCGCGCGTTCCCGGAGGTGGCTTCAGTCTATGGCAAGGCCGGTCGGGCGGCGACCGCCACCGATCCCGCCCCGATGGAGATGTTCGAGACCATCATCAACCTGAAGCCGAAGGCTGAATGGCGGCCGGGGGTCACGATCGACAGTCTGAAAGCCGAGATGGATCGCGCTCTTCAGTTCCCCGGAGTGTCCAACGCCTGGACCATGCCGATCCGCGCGCGCATCGACATGCTGGCGACCGGGATCCGCACGCCGGTGGGCGTCAAGGTGTTCGGCACCGACCTTACTGAAATGGAAAAGATCGCGCGGCAGGTCGAAGCGGTGCTCCGCACCGTGCCCGGCACGTCCAGTGCCTATGCCGAGCGGGTGATCGGTGGCTACTACCTGGAGATCACTCCGGACCGCGAGGCGATGGGGCGCTATGGCCTGCTGATGGGCGATGTTCAGGATGTCATCGCCACCGCCCTGGGAGCCGAGGTCGTAACCACCACGGTGGAAGGGCGGGAGCGATACGGTGTCGCCATCCGCTATCCCCGGGACCTGCGCTCGAGCCCGCAGGCCATTGCCGCAGACGTGCAGGTAGCCTTGCCGGGAGGTGGCGCTGTGCCTCTCGGCGAAGTCACCCGCATCGCGCTTACCCGCGGCGCCTCCTCGATCCGCACCGAGAATGGTCAGCTCGCCACCTATATCTTCGTGGACATCACCGGGCGCGACCTCGGTTCCTATGTCGACGATGCACGCAAGGCCGTCGCCGCGTCGGTCAGTCTGCCACCGGGCTATTCGTTGGGCTGGAGCGGGCAATACGAGTACCTCGAGCGTGCCGTCGCCCGGCTGCAGCTTGTGGTGCCGGTGACGTTGCTGGTGATTTTCCTGCTGCTCTATCTCAACTTCCGCGCCCTCACCGAAACCCTCATCGTCATGCTCTCGGTGCCGTTCGCGCTGGTCGGCGGCATCTGGCTGATGTGGTGGCTGGGGTTCAACATGTCGGTCGCCGTGGCGGTGGGGTTCATCGCGCTCGCCGGCGTCGCCGCCGAAACAGGTGTGGTGATGCTGATCTATCTCGAGCACGCCTGGGCCGAGGTAAGGGCCACCTGCGCAGCCGCAGGACGGCAGCCCACCCGTGCCGACCTTTACGACGCCATCATGGTGGGCGCGGTCGAGCGGGTGAGGCCGAAGATGATGACCGTGGTGGCGATCACCGCCGGTCTGGTGCCGATCTTGTGGAGCACCGGTGCGGGTTCGGAGGTGATGCAGCGCATCGCGGTGCCGATGATCGGCGGCATGGTGTCATCAACCGTGCTGACCCTGGTGGTCATCCCCGCGATCTACGCGCTCGCCAAGGGGTGGTTTTTGCCCGACGCCCGTCACATTCAAGGCACGCCGGAGGTCCAGTCCGTGACGTGAGGCCGCAACGAGACACTTGATGCCGGGGAGGATTGGGAAGCTTGGTCATCGCTCGAGTGATGACACCATGTGCTGCGCAAGTTTCCTTGCCGGTTCGGCAAGACCAGCCGCTGACATCAATGCGATTTCGGTATCCGCCAGCGCGGGCAGTCCAGCCTTTCGATCGAGAACGGCGAATCCCGGCGGCACCATGCCGGAGGGAAGGACGGTGACGCCCAGCCCGGCTCTCACCGCCGCCTGCGCCCCGGCCAGGGACGTCGAGGTGTAGACCACGCGCCATTGGCGTCCTGCGTCATCCAACGCCTTCATGGCACGCTTTCTGTAAACGCAGGGATGGGGCGAAACGACCAGCGGCAATTCACGCGACGTGTCCGTGAAATGACGAACGTCATCCGGTGCACAGGTCCACACCAGCGGCTCGCGCCAAACTCTCACTCCTTCGCTGGGGCCCATGGGCTCACGCTTGATGAGGACCAGGTCGAACTCGCCGCTGTGGAAACGGTCAATGAGGTTGAGGGTGAGATCGGTCGTAACCTCCAGCCCGACATGCGGATGCGTTCTCGTGAACGCCGCCAGCACTGCCGACAGGTGGGTGGTGGCGAAATCCTCCGGGGTGCCGAGACGCACCTGTCCCGCCACCTGCGCCTCCGTGAGTTTGACCACCGCTTCCTCCGACAGGGCCAGAATCCGCCGCCCATAGGCCAACAGGGTCTCCCCCTCCCCGGTCAGGCGGAACGAACGTGGCGAGCGTTCCGCCAACGGGCAGCCAAGGGCGTCTTCCAGTTTTTTCAGTTGCATGCTGACGGTGGGCTGGCTCAGCCGGAGCCGCTGGGCGGCGCGGCTGAGGTTGCCGGTCTCAGCGGTTGTGACAAAGGCGAGGAGCTGGTCGAAATCCAAGGGTCTCATCTCATCATTATGAAAGCTAATGACAACTACTTCAACTATGTCGTTTTGCCGCGATAGCCGTTGTGGCATCTTGTGGAGACATTAATCCTAGAAAGTCGCGAAATGCCTTTTTTTGAGTTGGCCACGAGCAATCTTCTCTCCCCCCCGATTCTTTGTTTCGTGCTTGGCGCCTGTGCCACTTTTTTTCGATCCGACCTCAAACTTCCCGACCAGGTTTTCGCGGCGCTCTCGATTTTTCTGATGCTCTCGATCGGTCTCCAGGGTGGCGCCAAACTCGCTGACCGTCCTCTGAGCGAGCTTGCCCTGCCAATGGCTGGCGCGCTTGCGCTGGGCTGCGCCATCCCGCTCTGGTGCTACGGCATCCTGCGCAGGTTTGCCGGTCTTGGCATCGCCGATGCGGCAGCGTTGGCCGCACACTACGGTTCGGTGTCAGCGGTGACTTTTGCGGCGGTCGGACAGTTCCTGACGCGGCAGCAGGTCCCGTTCGAAGGCTACGCCCCTGCCCTTCTGGCAATCATGGAGGTGCCGGCAATCGTCATCGCCATCGGCCTTGCGGGCGTGGCCTCCATGGCCAGCCGATCGGTCGAGGTCAACGCCGGCGGCGCGGCCCTCATAGGCTCGCCCCCCTCCATGTGGAGTACGTCCGCGCTCTCACCTGTTCTGGCCGAGGTCCTGTCCTCCAAGAGCATCCTGCTGCTGGCAGGCGGCATGGTCATCGGCGCGAGCGTTGGCACTGGCGGGCTTACCAACATCAAGCCGTTCTTCGTCGACCTCTTTCCTGGAGTGCTCTGTCTTTTCCTGCTTGACCTGGGCAGGGTCGCCGCCAGCCACGCGGGCGAGTTCCGGAAGGTGGGACTGCGGCTGGCGGTGTTCGCCCTCGCCATGCCCGTCGTCCACGCTGTGATCGGGATAGCAGTCGGGTCGGCTGTGGGCGTGTCGTACGGCGGAGCCGTCATTCTGGGAACGCTGGCCGCAAGCGCCTCCTATATCGTGGCCCCGGCGGCGGTACGCCTGGCCCTGCCCGATGCCAATCCGGGCTACTACCTCACTTGCTCGCTGGCCATCACCTTTCCGTTCAACATCGTCGCCGGCATTCCTCTCTACAGCGCGCTGGCGCGCCTGATCTACGGATAACGGACGACGGTGACCCTCTATCAGGCCAGCACCGCCACCCTTGCGACAATGCATGGGAAAGAGCGCGTGATCGCACCCGTACTCTTCGAGCGCCTGGGGCTGCGCGTCGAAGTCGCAAAGGGCATCGACACTGACCAGCTCGGTACTTTTGCCGGCGAAATCCCGCGCGTGGGGACAATGCTGGAGGTTGCGGTGTCAAACGGCTCGCAAAGTTGCCCCCTGATCGGCGTCCAATGTTGACCCCTTCATTACGGTGCGGGGCGAGGAGGCGGCGCGGCGGAGCTGGTCTGGATTGCGCAGGCGCGCCGGCCCCGGATCGGTGAGGCACCGGCGGCTCAGAGCCTGTTCTTGAAGCGCCAGCTGTCGTTGCCGGTTTCGACGATGTCGCAGTGGTGTGTGAGGCGGTCGAGGAGCGCGGTGGTCATCTTGGCGTCGCCGAAGACGGAGGGCCATTCGCCGAAGGCCAGGTTGGTGGTGACGATGACGGAGCTCTGCTCGTAAACCCGCCGCCATCGCCCCTTCAGGTCGACGCCCCAAATCGTGCTCTGCTTCTCTGCATCGGTCTCGAGCGTCACGAAATAGCTGTCGCGGTTGAGCGCATCGATCGGCGAAGAGATTGTTGAGGGAGCGCACTTGATTGCGCGATGCCGGTCGATCGACGCGAACGTAGAGCCTGCTCGCGGGGATGAAGAGGCTCCCGCTGGCATCGAAATAGCCGATGCGTTCGTCACGCAGGAGTTGGCGCGCGCCGGGAGAGAACTTCTCGGCCATAAGAACGGGGACGGTATGACGGCTTCCTATCGCCAATTCAGCTTCTCCCGCGAACTCCGCAGAGCGTCGGACCCGACCGGAGGACGATCTATCGTTGCCATAGAAGAAAGAGAATTCTCATTGCGCTGGCCGGATGCTTTGCCGGCATCGAGCTTGGCTCGCAACAGCGCCATGATCATAGGCCAGGTCGAAAACTTGCCCTGCCTGGCCCGCTCGGTGAGCGAGCGTAGATATCCGCCGTGGTTGTTGATCTGGTCGGCCCGCTGGTAGATCGCGGCGAGTGCGATGGCGGCCTGGAGCTCACCCAGTATCTCGCGGGCCTCCTTCCAGGCACTCGGACTGATCCCAAGCATGGGCCTGGCGACCTCCACCGTCGCGAGGAAGTCCCGCCAATGGCGGATTTCGCCGCCGTGAGCCAAGTCTCGAAGGCCGGGACAGGCGTCGAGGACGATCCCCAAAGGCAATTCCCGTTTCGGCAGGCCTCGAACGTTGTCGGTTTCCGCACCTTTGTCGCCAGCTTCTTTCTGATGCTGGATGCTATGTTCAGATTCAGAAGAAGAGTCTGGATTTGAATTCTGTATGTGACATCCAAAACGGGACTCATTGCCGTCCGTATTCTTCTCTTTCGTGAAGGATTCCAACACGTCGCGGATATCGCTCCACAGGGCATTGAGATCCGCGCATATCCTTTCGATCAGCAGGCGGGGAGCTGTCCGCGGCAGGCGAGCGACGATGGCCTGGTAGGTCAGGCGAACCTGGCCCCAATTGCCCGGCACGGCCTCCTCGATGCCGGCTTCGATCATCTTCACGATGTCCCGGCGCAGCAGGGTCAGCCGCTCCTTGGTGACGCGGAACGCCCTCTTCTCCGCCTGGACGGTCTCCGCCAGGTCCTTGAACTCCTCGGCGCGGGCGACGATCGGCGAGAGGTCGAAGCCGTAAGCCTGCTCGACCTGCCCTCCCCTGCCCTTCCGGGCGAAGCGCTTGCCGTTCGGACTGTCGCGGCGAACGATCAGGCCGCAATCGACAAGCACCGCCAGGTGCCGGCGCAGCGTGGTCGGCGACAGGCCGTTCGCGCGCGCCATAAGCTGCTCGTTGGACGGCCAGACGATGAGGTCGCCGCCACCAGTCAGTGCCGTTTCGGGATGGAACGACAACAAGGCGTTCAGGATCGCGAGCGAACGGTCCGTCGCGCCGAGCAGGTCCCGTGCCTCGCGAATATGCTGAAACACCTGCCATTTATGGGCGACGGCGTCCTTCGACCCTGCCCGTGCTTTGACCTGATTGGCAATCAGGCCAAGCGTCATCGTTCGCCGCCCGAAAGGCGTCGTCGAGATATGTATCTGCATTTTCCTTCACCTAACGCTAGGCAAAAGAAATCCGCTCGCCGAAGGGCGCTGAACGTGCCTCAGCACTTGACGATGTTTCGGAGAGGTGCGATTCTCAGGGTCGCCAAACACACTGAGAAGGGGCTTCCGGAACCATCGTTTCGGGGGCCTTTTCTTTTGCTGCTAACCCTTTCCTTCTTGGTTGTTTTTGTATTCGCCATAGAGCCGTTCGAGGCTCTCGGCGACATAGCGACCGAATCCCACTCCACCCTTAGATTTGAAGGCAAGGGAGAAGGAACGGCCGCTATCGATAAACTCTGCTGCAATAGAATTGTCAGCTGTGGACCATTTCTCCTTTAGCGGTTTGGCCGAACTGCCGCGACGCGGCTTTACCCGAGCCTTCAGAGCATCCAGCACTCGCTCAAATCGATGTTCGGACGTGAGCTCCGCGAACCCACTTTCCTGGACGACCAGGACAGCGGCCTGGTGGGCGTCGTGACCTTCGATAAGTTGAGCGAATTCCAACCAGCGATCGCGGCCGATCGTCTTGCACGGTCCAATGGCCAAGATGATCGCTTCTGGAGCGCGGCTCGACACCGACAGCATCCTGGTGAGCATCGGGGCATCAACCGCAAGCGCCGACTGGATCGTCTGGCGATCATGCCCCCGATCGAGGAGGCGCTGCGCGAACAGGGCGCGTTCGATGAATGACAGGTTCTCCCGCGCAGAGTTTTCTTGGCCCTGCGCGATGACGTGATCATTGTCCGAGATCTGGCGGATGACAGCTTTGACTTTGCGGCCGAGGTCACGGGCAGCACGCACTCGGCGATGGCCGAAAACCGTCTGGTAGCGCCCGTTCTCCTTTGGATGGGGCCTCACAAGCACAGGGCTGTCTTGCCCTCGCTCTCGAATAGCGGACACCAGCTCGGAAAACGCATCGTCGTCTTCCATCCGATCCGCGACAAATGATGCTTCAATTAAGCCGGGATCTAGCTCGACGACCGTGTCACCTTCCAGAACCTGATCCGCCTTCGCCGCCTTCTCGGCCAGCTCACCAATGGAGGCGATCATATTTCGTGTGGCCCCCCGCATAGCATATGCAGGCGAAGCCCGGCGCTCAGGCTCCTGCACCTCCGTCTCCTTGATATTGTTGAAAATGCCGCGGCGCGCCATGGCGAGTCCCTATCCTAAATAAACGGCTGATCTTGCACGATATTTCGAGATCTGTACGGCTGACAACTCCCACGTCATGTTTGCCGGCCCCATGACATATAGATGAGATCGACAATCTCGCCGTTCACGGCGTCCAGCGATTCCCGCGCGCGATCGTAGGTCGCGGGAACGAACTTTGATCGCTCGACCTCGTAGAGAGATTGCTTGGTCAAGCCGGCGTCCGAAATCGCCGTCGATTTGACCGTCGGATTCCTCAGCATCTGTCGAGCGAACATCGACTGCATGAGGCCGACCATTTCCTGTTGGGGAATATCCCCTGGCTCATACCGCGTCACGAGATAGCGGAACCAATCGAGAGAGACTTTCACCCCCGCAGCCTCGATGCTTTTCAGGATGCCGCCGAGCATCAACAGAAACTGGCTCATCGACATGATGTCGAGCATTTGAGGATGAACCGTGATGAGAACCGACGTTGCAGCGGCGAGGGCGGTCAGTGTCAAGTATCCGAGTTGCGGCGGGCAATCGATGACAACGATGTCGTAGTCTGTATCGACTTCTGCCAACGCCGAACCGATAAGCGTATAGAAATTGCGGCCAGCCTTCGAATCCTTTGAGAGCATGGCAACTGGCGTCTCGTACTCGAACTCTTGGAGTTCGAGATTCGCCGGGACGATATCCAACCCAGGGAAGTTAGTGTGTCGGCGCACGGAGGTAATGCTTACCCGTTTTTCATCGTACCTGAGTGCGTCGTAGAAAGACGAGTTACCGTCGAGTTCCGGCTGGATGCCGAACAGAGCCGTCAGCGACGCCTGGGGATCAAGATCAACAGCAAGAACTCTGAAGCCTCGGAGTGCCAGGTACTCCGACAAGTGGACCGCCGTCGTCGTCTTACCCGAGCCACCTTTGAAATTGACTACCGATATGACTTGCAGTCTTTCTCCCTCTCGCCGCCGAGGCGATCGATTGAGGGTATCCCGCAGTTCATTCAACTGGTCCGCCGTATAGTAGCGCCGTCCGGTTGGCGTTACGAACGGCTCTACTCCTTTGCCTTGAAGGTGCAGCTTCTTGATGTAGCTTTGGGAGACCCCCACGAAATCCGCCGCTTCAGCAAGCGAAAAGTGGCGCAGAGGCTTCTCCGCATTCGGCGGGAAGCTCTCCACCCGCAGCAGGTCAAGGCGTCTAGAAATCTCGCCGCCCTGCTCCAGGATGATGTCGGCGAAGCTCTCGTCCTGCCTTCTAATTGGTAGAGTCACGTTCATCGGCTTTTGCGGCACCAGTGTCGATAATATCCCATGGGTCGGGAAATTATCGGGAATAATCCCGTGATTCCACGCTTGCAGCAAGCCGTTTTTAGTTAACGAGAGCTTAATGGAGAAACTGAATAACCCATCTGATCCAACCGCCCTAGCTGGATTGTGCCGCGTTCTCAGATCTTTAACCGGGATTGGCAGGCTGCCAGACGTGCGTGAACGTTGCGCACAATCGACAAAATCGGCTCGCGTCCATTCGCAATAAGCAAAGGGCATTCGCCGCTTGCCCGCACCGAGCCCAGGTCCGACCGGGTGAATCACAGATTGAATAGCCGTGCAGCACCCCATGGGCGCAGCAGCTCGAACGATCCAGACGTTGCGATCTATTGACTCCTTCAAAGGAAACCCAACTGCATTGCTCACCTGTGTGGCGCCTGTCCAAAAGTGAGAGTGTGCGAGGAACAGGATCGACCATTTCCGTGATGGCGCCCGACCACTGCCAATCCAAGTAGCCCTGCATGGATCGTGTTCATTAAACTGCATCAGTGCGCATCGATCAACAAGCGAGTAGTCCACCAGCGGTTGGGACTCACGCGAAGCTGCATCGATATCCGGACGTGGGGGAGGGGGTTGTCAAAAGGACAAGATCGGCGACGTACTTTGCTGGCGGCTGCCCGACCTGAGGACCATCGAACGCATGGCGCGGCCCGCCGCTGAGGTCTGTCGCTCAAAGTTACTGGATGACTCCGATGCCGAAGATGGGCGGCGTTCATTGTGGCTTCGCAGCGATCATGCTCGATTCGGTGACCGGCTGTGCGGTTCATATGTTGCTGGAAGCAGGGACGGATACGGCACGACCGACCTACAAGTGAAAATGGCTGAGGCCGATGTCCGCGATTAGGCTTTGGTCGCTGAAGCGAAAGCCGTTCACCTGTCGCGTAATATCGCGACCTCCGAGGGCTGCTTGAAATCAGGCGATGGCAAGTGTCGGCAACAGCCACGGCTGCGTGCTTCCTCAAACGACGCCGACCATGGGCTCTTGAGCGGGATGGGAATGAGAGCGCGAGAGAAGGGGTTCGAGCCTTCTCTCGTACCGCTTGGCGTCGGTCGATGCCGCCGCAGACGGCGTCCGCCGTCTCCGACACTATGATCTTGATGAACCGCCCTTAACGCCAGCGTTCGACGCCGCGCGCCTCGGATCTGAGTCTGACGAATTCGCGCATCAGCGTAAGGAAGAATGCCTTGCTGAACTGGCCGAGCGGGGGGAGGGGCTCCAGATGAAAGGATCGGCCAATAATATCGGTGTTGTAGTCGTCCAAGACGATCCAGAGCTGCAAGGCGCTGTCGAGGCCGCCCCGGCGCTTTTCCATATCAGGAACTTCGACGGCGAAGCGCCCCGGCTGCGGCGGCTGGCTCGTGATCGGAAAGAGGACCACCAGGTCCTCGCCGTTGGGCTTGGGAACCCTCATCCCGAATGCGGTCGGCCGATCTTTCCGGCCTTCGGTCTCACCGCTCACCGCCTCGCGCGTCCAGAGATAGGAGAAGCGGATAACGCTCCCGAATTGGATAGCGTCGAAGCTCACGATGCGTCGCCTTCTCGCTCGTAGCGGTCAAGTTCCATCTTGATGTCCTGGAACAGGTCGTCGGGCATGGATTCGAGCGTTCCGGCCGTGCGGGTGTCGGCTCGCTCGGTCAGGCGGCGATAGTCCTCAATGCTGAGCAGAACGAGGCGGGGCTTGTTCCGCTGGGTGATGGTGACAGGGCGCCTCATCGCATCGGCAATGATGTCGCCGGCTTTCCGCGACAGGTCGCTGGTCGAATAGGTGTTCATGGCGGGCTCCCGTTTCATCTGCAAAATACAGCATTCCCGCATTTGCCGCAATTGCGATCGCTGACGAAGACATGGGAGCCTGCCGCGACACCGTCGGTGCGATCATTGAACAGCGGCGTGTATTACCTGACCTTCTCGCTGGTCGCAGGATGGTGGCTCCACGCCTGGCGAGTTCGCGCAAGATCCGCAGCCCGAAGTAGGGGGCACCGCCGATCAGGTTTTCGGGGGAGGGCAGGGGAACGCCCTCTTTCCGCTCTATGCACGTCCGCTAGATGATTGGGTACGAATTGACGGCACATCGCGATTCACTAAACATTAGAATGAAACCGAAGAGGTCGGTTCACTCTCCAGAAAGCCGGATGTTCGCGAGATGCCTATCACCACCAATGACGACGATGAAGAGGGCTGGCTGTCGGTGCTGCTCGCTCTGCGTCTCCGGCAGATCGAGGCGAAATATAGCGGGCTGAAAGAGCTGGCCCAGGTTATCGGCCTGTCCCGCGGCACGCTTTATCAATTAAGAACAGGCAAAGGAAATCCGACCATTGTGACGGTGGAGCGGATCGCGCGGCAACTGAATATGTCGGTTTGGGATCTGCTTGGCCGCAGCAGCGACGAAGACCAGGTTCGCGATGACCTGAACAAGAACGGCCTGAGCTACGACGACATTTCGCAGCACATCGAAGCGACCAAGGCGGCGAGGAAGTCGTTCCTTCACCTCTATGGCGATAACAGCAAGACGCCGGGAAAGTCGCCCAAGCCTCCCGTTGAAGCCAAGCCCGGCCCTTCGAGCAAGCCCCGCGCTCCGAAGAAACGCTAAGGGAATAATAAGTCTAATCCTACAACCACAGCGGGAAGCTGCTCGCACGTTTTTGCATTGGATTGAAACCTATACTTGCATTCTACCCCCGCTAAATTGATGATTGTCGCGGTATCCACGAAAAGGCGGCGTTGGAGCAATGGATAGGCAAAGGTTAGCGACTAAATTATTCCACCAGATGCAGCCTCTCGTAGAGGGAGATACTACGCCGAGCTATCTGGAAGTGACCCGCTTTCTCCGTGAACGGTGCGATCGCCAGACAGGCGCCTTGGTGATCGGGCAATTCCTGGTCCGCGCGCTGTTCGAGGAACGTCACAGCGAGCTAATGTTCTGGCCGCTGGTGGCCATGGAACTGGCCGAGGTCGTGCCGGCGCAGTTGGAGCCCGGCGTGGTGGAACAAGGCCTATCCTATCTGAATGGTGCTGGCGCCTCCGCGTTGCATTGATCGCTTCCGATGCAGGGCGGCCCGGCCCGCCACCTGCGCGGAACCGGGATCTAGCCGATCAGACCATACCGTCGGGCACCCGGATATCGGTGCTCGCCGGCGCCGGTGCGCCGGCACCAGCGATCTGCGACCCATTGGGGTTCTGGCCGGGAAAATCGCCGGGACCCGAGCAAACCGCTGAACCGTTGCAACCGGCCGGGATCGAAGCTGTCTGCAAGCCGGCCAAGCGCCGGGTCACATCATTCGTCCAATTCCGGCGCTGCGACTCCGTGCTACCGTTGTAGCGATCCGCCAGGCAGCGGATATTTGAGCTGCCACCGCAGGATTTAATGGCGGCCTTCAGGGTCAGCATCCCGCCCTTAATGTTCTGTGAGAGGACGCCGCGATCCATTCCGTAGCTTCGACCGGTCGCCTGCGTGAGCTGCATTGGGCCTTGGACACCCGAGAACGATCCGGCGCACGCTGACATCGCTCCTTCATGAGCCGAAACGGCCAGGGCCAATCGAGGATCGACGCCATATTGGTTGGCGGCATCGACGACCATGTTCGCGATGTTCGGGCTGCGCGTCATCATATCCTGGGTGGACGGGTAGGTCGGCAGACCCATGCCGTTCGGGCAAAGCTCCCGAAGGGTCGTGCCGTCATTCAGATCGCATGACGAGCCGTCACGCACATAATTCGCGGATTGACCGAACGCGGAGACTTGAATCGCGGCGAGAGCCAAAGCTGCGATAGCTGGAACAGAACCCCGCATCTCAACGCCTCGGGCAGAATTTATAGGTCGCGCCATTGATGGAAAGCGACTGATCGGCTGGGCGGTTGATGGTGAGCGTGGTGGTCTCCGGCGGGCTCCCCGGCTCCGCGCAACTCGCTTCAAAGGTGCTGCCCGAGCGGCGCGCGCTTGCAATATTGCAGGAGGCTCGATTGACCATGATCGAGGTGCCGTCGAACTCCATCATTTCGAGCGCTCCGATGCCTTGGTCCGTGCAGGATCGGGTCTGCACGACATAGACGCCGCGGGGAGCCGCCAAGGGATCAAGCGCCTGCGCAAGGCTCTGGTCCATGGGGAGACCGGCCAGTGAAGCGTAGAGTGCGACGAGCGTGAACATGCCGAGCCTCCTTCGAGCTGATGCCGCTCGGAGGCCGCGCGTGCCGGCGGCGGTCAAGGCCGCGCTCTGCGCGCCCGCAGGGTTGCCTTTACCGTCGGCACCGGCCGCGCGGCATCTCGGCATGTCAGGTCCAGGAAGGCTCCGGCGGGGCATCGTCGATGTCTCCTATTGCGGCGCAGGCACCGGCACGCGGAATTGGCATTCCTCGGCCCGTCGTCCGGCGAAGATGGTCCCCGCTCGGATGGTCCGGGTCTCCATCTCGTAGGCGCCCATGGTGATGTTGCGCACGAGATCCGGTTGTGCGGAATCCGATCGTCCGTACTCGATGAAGCAGCCCTGGTCGGCGTTCGCGACCATCGAGGCACCTTGCCCATAGACGGCGAGCCGCATGGGGCATTTCTTGAGTACGGTATTCGCGACCCTGTCCGTGCGCAGGGTGGTGCAGCTCGTGAGAGTGTGAAGCACCGACAGCACCGCGACCCTGGAGGGGCTGCGGACGACGATATAGCTGGCGGCGGCCGGCGCATTGGCGGCAGCAAAGCGACGATCGCCGCGCGCTTCATAGGCTCGATTGTTGCGCTGGAGCTGATCCGACCAGAGGGAGGCGTAGGGCAGGGCGGCTTCACCGGGGAGCTGAAGGTCGGAATAGCTGACAGGACGCCATTTGTTCGGATCGGCGTTCGCCTGCGGCGTTCCAACGGGCAGGCCGGCACACAGGGTCGTCGTTAGAATGGAAAGCGATCGCGGAAGCATCGGCTCGTGTTCTGTTTAGTGAACTGCCGATCATTCTATGATGCAGCGATCCCGTTTGTGAAGGGGTAAGAATGCCGGCTGCCGCTCAATAGCGATCGCCAAACCAGCCGCGGCTGCGGGGAGGGGAGGGCTCATAGCCGATCCAAGGCACAGACCGATAGCTCAGCTGGGGGTCGTAAACATGCCAGGCGCGTTGCCAGTAGTAGAAATTCAGCGGCACGCGAGCGAGAACCCGACCTTCAGCGCTGAGCAGATCCGAAGAACAGACGACGATAGGCCAGCGGTAGCGGGTAACATGGCCGGTGACCCCGTCAAGGCCGCCGCGCCGACAGGCGAACAGTCGGACGCCGGCGGCCCTCGCGTCGGAGGCAACGGCAGACGGCGAGGCGGAAACGACGGCAACTCGGTTGATGGGGGTGCTGATCCATCGCGACCGCTGCAAAGCGAAATTCGCCTGCTCCTGGGTGGGGTAGCCGGTCCTCTCGGTCATGATCGGCGGGAAGCGCTGATAGCCGGGAGCATATTGCTGGTGACGCCCGTCCACCGATGCCGGCTCGCGATAGGCGTCGGAGGGCGGCACATAGGGGATCGCTGACACCGGCCCGCCGGTATGTGAAGCACACGCCGCTGTGAGGAGGCTCACGGCCGAGAGCGAGAGGACACGCAGGCTGGTCATGGTCGGACAGGCTCCCGTGGCGACTGGCGCCAAATCCAAGGCATCTGAAACGAGCTGGCCCAAAGGCCGCGATAGGCAGTTCGCGCGTCTCTCTCGTGCCGGGCATAGGTCGGGATCAGGCGATCCTCGGCTCCCGGCAGGTTCACCGCATGGCCGGCCTTCAGCATTTCGGCGGCCAGGTCCGGGACGTCCCCGGTCGCACACCGGGCGATCTTGAGGTTGGCTTCCTCGCGGATCGGCGTGCAGACGACCCAGCGGTTCAGCGTGGCTGTCGTCAGCCAAGCCATGGCGACGATGCCACAGCCCCACGCCTGCCTGCCCAGCGTCGCCTTCTGCGCCAGGCCGCAGGCATCGATTCCATAGAGACGATAGGTCTGCCGGGATTCGACATCGATGAAGCTGGTCGCGGACAGGACGTCCACGCGCATCGGCGACGTGGATGCTGTTGGTGGAGGGGAATAGCGGTCCGCAGGTGCCGGTGCCGAACCAAGTTGCGCGACGGCGTGCCCGGACATGCCGGCGATCACGCCAGCGGTGACAATCGTTCTGACGTTCATGCAGTGCTTTCGCTGCTCCCTCCGAGCAGGTCCACGCGGTCCGCAATCACGTCCGTGGCGTAGTGGGTCGACCCGTACTTCTCGTAAGAGCTTTCGGCGACATGGGCCTGGATGGAGACGGCCTGGCCTTTGCGCACCTGGTCGAGGACGAACTGGCTGGTCTTCCCGCCAAAGACCGTGACGGTGACCCAATCTGTCGCCGATTTGGTCTGGCCAGCTTCATCGCGCCAGACGCGATCGGTTGCTACCGGGAAGCGGACCACCTTGCCGACCTGCCGCGGGTCCTGTCCGACATTGCCGGTGAGAAGGAGGAGATTGATCGTTTTCATGGACGCATCCGTGCTGCTGCTCACCTGAAAAGGAGACCGACGCAAAGCTTCGTTCATTAAACTGTATGATAGATCACCGATCAACAGGCAGTTGAATCATTCTCCTCGCCCGGCCGAGGCGACTTGGCTACGCCGCAACCGTGAGAGTTATGGTCGGCTTGGGCCACCTGCTGGCGGGTTGGGAGCATCCGCATCCCGGTCAAGCGTAACCGCTGTTTTCAGGCCACGGCCTTGAGCGGCTGGGGTGCGTAGGCCCAGGGCAGCCGGCCGTCGATCTGGGTCTGGGGATGGCCGACGACGATGCGGGCAATGACGTCATCGAGATAGGTTTGCGGATCGATGGCGTTGAGCTTGCAGGTTTCCACGAGCGAGGCGATGACGGCCCAGTGCTCGCCGCCGCCGTCGGAGCCGGCGAAGAGCGCGTTCTTGCGATTGAGTGCGATCGGCCGGATGGCGCGCTCGACGACGTTGGAGTCGATCTCGACACGACCGTCGTCGAGGAAGCGGGAGAGGCCGGCCCAGCGCGAGAGGGCATAGCGGATGGCTTCGGCGAGTTTGCTCTTCTGGCTGACGAGCCCGAGCTTTTCTCTGAGCCATGGCTCCAGCGCCGCGATGATGGGGCGGCTCCTGGCCTGCCGGGCGACACGACGCTCCTCGGGCGGGCGGCCGCGGATGTCGGCCTCGACCTGATAGAGCGCCGCGATGCGCGCGAGCGCTTGCGTGGCGATCGGCGCCGAGCCGGATTGGGCAAGCTCGTAGAACTTGCGCCGGACGTGGCTCCAGCAGAATGCCAGGCTCACCGCGTTGCGCTCGGCCAGGACCTTGTAGCCGGCATAGCCATCGACCTGCAGCGTGCCCGCGAAGCCCTGGAGATGCCGGATCGTCTGCTCGGCCTTGCGGTCGGGCGCGTAGAGATAGGCCACGCCAGGCGGATCCGATCCGCCCCAGGGCCTGTCGTCGCGGGCATAGGCGAAGAGCTGGCCGGTCTTGGTCCGGCCACGGCCGGGGTCGAGCACCGGTGCCGTGGTCTCGTCGGCGAAGAGCTTATCCGACGCCTTCAGGCGCTCGAGGAGCCGCGCATGCACGGGCCGCAGCAGGAAAGCGGCCTTGCCGACCCAGTCGGCCAAGGTCGAGCGATCCAGGTTCACGCCCTGGCGGGCATAGATCTGGGCCTGGCGGTAGAGCGGAAGGTGATCGGCGTATTTCGCGACAAGGACATGGGCGACGGTGGCCTCGGTCGGGATGCCGCCCTCGACGAGCCAGGCGGGCGCCGGCGCCTGCACCACCACCTCCTCGCAGGTCCGGCAGGCGTATTTCGGCCGCCGCGTCACGATCACGCGGAACTGGGCGGGGACGACGTCGAGGCGCTCGGACACATCCTCGCCGATGGCATGCAGCGCGCCCCGGCAGCAGGGGCAGGTCTTGTCCTGGATGTCCACGACCCGCTCGACGCGCGGCAGGTGCGCCGGCAAGGCCCCGCGGTTGCCGCGCCGCTTCCGGACCCCCTCGGTCTGTTTTGCAGGATCGACGGCTTCCTCGACGCCAAAACCCTCCGCCTCGGTCTGCTCGGCCTCCTCAAGGCCGAGGAGAAGCTGATCCTCGGGGAGGCTCTCGGCCCGACGGCCGAAGCGGTGACGCTGCATCGCCCGGATGATCTGGCGCAGCCGCTCGTTCTCGGCCCGCTCCTCGGCCAGAAGAGCCAGCAGGGTTTTGGGGTCGTCGGAGGGCGAAGCAGGCTCGGCCATGAAGCGGATTCAATCATGGACGCCAGCAGCTTACCAGCAATAGAGCGCGGTCCGTCCATCGATCATGCTCATCCCGCCACGGCCGGCGCCGTCACCCGCCTGGCCGTGTGGACGCGGCGCCAGTCCAGACCCTCGAGAAGGGCCGAGAGTTCCGCTGCGCTGAGGTGCACGACACCGTCGGCGATGGCCGGCCACTGGAACTTGCCGTCCTCCAGCCTCTTGGAGAAGAGGCAGACGCCCGTTCCATCGAAGTAGACCAGTTTGACCCGGTCGGCGCGCCGCGCCCGGAACACGTAGACCGTGCCGCAGAACGGATCGGCGCCCATGGTCTCGCGAACCAACGCCGCCAATCCCTCCGCTCCCTTCCGGAAGTCGACCGGGCGCGTCGCCATCATCACGCGCACCGCACCGCTCGGGCCGATCACGATCCGGCCTTCAACGCGCCGATGACCGCGGCGATCGTCGCCGGCGAGGCCCCATTCTCGATCGTCACCTTGACCCCGGACACGTCGATCTCGATCGCTGCCGAGCGCCGAGGGGGGCCTCTGTGCCGCTTTCGGCGCGCCGATGCCGCCGGCGGCTCCGTGTGAGCCGGTTCGGCAATGACCACCGCCGGCACGAAGGCCGGCAACGCCTCCGCGGCCTTGCGCGCCGCGCGGCGCCAGGTGAACAACTGTTGTGGCGTCAGGCCATGCCGGCGCGCAACCTGAGAGACGACCGCTCCGGGAACCAGCGTCTCTTCAATAATCTGCGCCCGATCGTCGGAGCTCCACCGCCGCCGGCCTACCGCCCCCGTGATCACCTCGAAGCGACGCACCTCGCTCTCAGGCTCAAGTCTATGGTCAAGTCTAGACACAAAACGATCCTCCAAATCAGGATCGTCAGACTGGGGCCTCAGCTCGCCGCGAAGAAGGTGCGGTCAAAACACCGCTTACTCAAGGTCGAGGTCTGGGAGGGCGACAAGATCCACGAGGTCATGGCGGTGGTGAACCATGCCACGGTGGCGATCGCGGCCTATGAGGCGGCCGTCAGGGAACGGCAGGGGAGGGTGGTCACGCTGCGCCACGGCGCGCGCGTCTTGCGTTCGACGGAGCCCGCCAAGCCCCCGGTGCCGCCCACGGTGGGGCACCTGCGCACCCTGGGCGTGACCGGCGTGCGGCTCTGGTGCGTGAGCTGCGGCCGCTCCGGCGTGCTGAGCTTTGAGGCCATCAGGGCAGGGGACGATGAGCCATTCCCGACCGCGGGGAAGCGCTCGATCTGTGCGGTCTGCCACAGCCGCAACGTACAGCGGATGCCCGAATGGCCGTGATGGCGGTAATTGCTGAGACAGTCAGCGTGTCACTGTTGTGGTGCCACCCGATAGATGCCCCTGTTATCCCACCAAAGCACAATGATCATTTCGCGGCCGCCACGGTCCTTCCAATTCGCCGAGCAAATACGATTGCCGCATAGGATCTCGGGATATCCGTGCTGCCAACTGCCGTCCGGGTTACGCGAGACGTCCTGTTCGACCACCCGCCAGCCGCCGCGCAGCAAGGCTGGTCTCAGGTCGGCGTAGGCCTGCAACGCGGCCACCGGAAAGCTTTGGCCCCACGCCATTTGCGCGCCACCCGTGACGAGGGCGGCAAGCAGGATTGTCTTCAAAACCCGCAGCATGATCTTTCCCCATCAACGCCGGGCACAGCAGTGGTGAAGCCGATCCGCGTTCATTCCAACGTCAACAGAGGCTCCGGCTCGCGCTCCTGCACAACCCCTTACCATGGTAGCGCCAATGCCCTTCATTACAAACGCAAAGAGGTGTTCCGATGCCATGGGCACTCATCACCCGACCACTTGCGATGACCTGCGGCGGACATGTGTCCAGCCTCGCAGGAGAAAGTCCCTGCTCGGTATCGCGCCAGCGGCGCCGGCCAGAGAAACTCAAGCGTTTCGCCGGGCTCGGCATGCCGCTTTAACACCGACAACACTCCGACAATCAAGGGGGTTGGGCGCGTGGCGCTCGCTAACGGCGGCCGCAGCCAGCCTCGCAGCGTGCTCCGGTAACGCCGTTGTTGGCGCCTTCGCCTTGTGTGAACACGTGCATTGTGGTGGCACCCCGCTGCCAGGCGAATGCACATTGGGCAAGGCCGGTCCCGGCGCAGGCGACCATCTCCGGCCGGCCTTCGCATCGCTCATCGTTGGGCGCGCACCAGTCCGCCTTATCGGCGATGATGGGGGACCACCCAAGGCGGATGAGCGACGCGCGGGCGGTAGTGTAGGGGGTCCCTGGGGTCAGGCGAGGCAGCGGGAACTGGCGACCGCGCTCGGCGTCAATGCGCCGCTGGGAGGTTCGGACGAACTGGATGTGTTCGGCGCAGAGCGCGTAGGCTTCAACGTCCGAGTACTCTGCGAGCGGGACGTTTTGCCCTCGCAGGCTTTGCTTGATCATCTGATCGATTGCGTCGCGTTTCTCGAGCCGAAAATCGAACGACCGGCCGCTTGAGCTGATCCGCAACAGCAGATTGGCGCGTGCGGGTTGAAACAGCGGCGACCTTGGGTTGAGCTCCAGGTCGGCCGATACCAGCTCATTGCGCGCCGCGCGCATCGGCAAGGGAGTCCCCAGCGCCCTTGGCCCGGTAGCGACAGGCTCCGCGAATGCGAGCGACGCCCGCTGCCCGTCACCGATGTCGAAGAGGCCAAGCCGTCCCCACAGCCCGGTCGGCAGCGAGAACCTGACGATGGCCCCATGCGTCGAGCAGTCCAGGTTTACAATGTTCGTGTTGCTGCCGTCGGTGACAGTGCCGTCGATCCAGCGGCCGAAAATGCGCAAGGTCAGGACCTCGCTGCGCTCCTCGTCTTTGAGCACCAACCAGTTGCTGTTGATGCCGAAGAGGACCTCGTTGGCTTGCAAGCCGGGGGCGAACCCCACGCAGATTGCCAACCCGAGCATCGCACGCAATAGCCAGGACTTCATCAAAAGGGGCTCCATCGCACCAAGCGAAAATCCGCTGACACTTAGGCAACCAGCCTACGGTGGCCTGCGCTGCGGGATCAATGGGCAATGGAATGTTGCCTATCTCGTAAGCATCCCCTTTGACTGTCGACCCGCGTTCCTTGACTTTAACATTATGTTTTCGTGGATGATGATGCTCGGTTTGCTGCTAACTCCCCTTGGGGTGCTATCAGCGTCTGAGCAGACTCGCATCGAGATCGACCAGGTCAAGGGCGAAGTCGTGTTCATCATCAAGGGCCAGCCCGCCGCGCGGATCGTGAGCAGCGGACTGATTGTGCCGGGGGATATCCGGTACGGCGGCATGATTGCGGACGGTGGGCCTGCAGTCGATGCGCGCTAGCTTTTTCCGCTCCGCCCTCAGCTTCGGTCTGACCCTGGCCGCTCTCAGCGGCGCCGTGTGGGCGCAGGGAATTTCCTTCGATACCTCGCGCACCACGGGCGGCAGCATTCGCCCGGGCTTCTCGACCGTGTGTGACAGCGCCAGCATTGGCGCCATCCGGTCCAATGGCGCCGCCACGGAAAGCTGTAACGGCACGAGCTGGGTAACGCTGAGCGGGGGAGGTGGCGGCGGGACGACGTTTAGCTGCCCGGCCGGGTTCACCATGATCACCAGTGCCAGCCAGGTGCTGGGATGCATCAATACAGCGAACCAGACTGCTGATACGTGTCTGAATGCTCACAATCAGTGTTTGCAGTCGTTTGGCGCAAGATTGACTACATTCGCGGAGCTCCGTGCTGGCGTTTCCCTGGGTCTTGTGCCCACCGATACAAACTATTGGACATCGGAAGCAAGTGCGGGCGGTTGCGGATTTATGAATTTGACTAACCCTGGCTCTGCTTCTATCTCGAATAACTACGTTTACCGCTGTTTCATCCCACCGGTTGGCACCATCTCCCAAACCGTCGCCACCGACCGCATTACCAGCGGCACCACCAGTGTGGTCACGGGTGCCAGCAGCGTGGCGGTGAACGTGGCCGGGAGCAACGTCGCTAATTTCGGCTCGGCCGGGCTGGGACTCAACACTTTGAGCGCCGTGCAGGTCAGCTCGACCAATATTTCCGTGACCAACCTGACCGTGAACGGTCAGCCGGTGACCGGGGGCGGGTCGGCTGACCGCATCACCAGCGGCACCACCAGCGTTGTGGCCGGGGCGAACAGCGTGAGCGTCACCGTCGGCGGCAGCAACGTGGCGAACTTTGGTTCGGGCGGCTTGGGGCTCAACACGTTGAGTGCGGTGATGGTCAGCTCGAGCAATGTCTCGGCCACCAATCTGACCATCAATGGCTTGGGCGCAATCCAAGGAGGGTTGAACCGGACGGTGACCTCGGGCGCGGCCTGCACCCGGCCTGGCGAACTGGCGCGCACGAGTAGCGGTGAGCTGGTGGTGTGTGAGGGCTCGGCTCTCGAGGGTAGCAGCTGCTCTGGTTTTAACGTAGGTGCTGTGGCTATTGGGAGTGATGGCCGAACATATTATACCAACGGGCGCTGAGGCTGACTCACGGGGTCTTTTCGGCGGCTGGTTTCGCTGATTCGATGGGCGCGAGGAGGATTGGGGCCATGGCTGCTGCGGTGAAGCTTCGAACAGACTATTCGGCCGTGGACCTGCGCCGGCTGGCGGCGGGGTCGAAGCACGCCAGCCAGAGCCGCCGGCTTCTGTCGCTGGCGGCGGTTCTGGACGGGATGGATCGGGAGCAGGCCGCGCGGATCGGCGGCATGGACCGCCAGACGCTGCGCGACTGGGTTCACCGGTTCAACGAAGGCGGACCCGACGGGCTGAAGGACATCCGCTCCAAGGGACATCCGCCCAGGCTCTCGACCGATCAGCTCGCCGCCTTGGCGACCATCGTCGAGACGGGCCCCGACCGGGCCGTCGATGGCGTGGTGCGCTGGCGGCGCATCGACCTGCAGAAGGTCGTTCGCGAGCGCTTCGGTGTCGATTATCACGAGCGCACGATCGGCAAGCTTTTAAAGCAGATCGGCTTTTCCCACATCAGCGCGCGCCCGCACCACCCGGCGCAGGACGCGCGCGTGATCGAAGCGTTCAAAAAAACTTCGCGGTGACCCTGAAGGCCCATCTCGCTCATGTGCCGAAGCGCACGCCGATCGAACTCTGGTTCCAGGACGAAGCCCGCATCGGCCAGAAGAACGGCCTGGTCCGGCAATGGGCCAGGCGCGGAACCAGGCCGCGCCAGCCCGCCGATCAGCGCTACGAGAGCGCCTATCTGTTCGGGGCGATCTGCCCGGCACGCGGCGTCGGCGCGGCGCTCGCCATGCCCTTCGCCGATACCCACGCCATGCAGGCCCATCTCGACGAGATCGCCAGCACGGTCGCGAAGGACGCCCATGCCGTCCTGCTGCTCGACCGTGCCGGATGGCACACAACGGCCAAGCTCGTCGTGCCGAAAAACATCTCGCTGATCTTCCTGCCCTCGCGCTCGCCCGAACTGAACCCGGTCGAGAACATCTGGCAGTATCTGCGCGCGAACTGGCTCTCAAACCGCGTCTTCGACACCTACGACGACATCATCGACGCTGCTTGCGAAGCATGGAACCGCCTCCTCGGTCAGCCCAGAACCATCACATCCATCGGCAAGCGCGAATGGGCCCATATCGGTCAGGAATGAGGGCCGTTGGTATTATTGCAGTCTATGAAGGAGTGCTGATGAGACAAATATTAATGACCGCCTCGATATTATTTGTGTCTGCGAATTTGGCTTATGCTCAGACCTGGAAATCAATCTCGTCGGGCAGTGCAAATCCAACACCACGTGGGTGCAAATTAACCCCCAGCACCTATACGCCCAATTTTGGTGGGGTTAGCGGCGCCAATGCTGTTTGCGCCGCTGAATTTGGTACTGGATACCGTATGGCTCGGACCCCCGTTTTTGTTGGTGATGCATTTGTAGAAGGCACAGCAAATGGCTGGGTTCAACATGCTTCTGCGTTCTCAGGAAACAACTGTAATAACTGGACAAGTGTCGCCAGTGGTGACCAGGGATATATTGCGACGTGGGACTTCGCCGGGCGGCAATTAAGCTCAGGGAGCACCTCAGCGTGCAACAGCGTCACTGTTCGTCTTTGGTGTTGTAATTTTTGAGGTCTACCGGAGCTAGAGGGCCTCAAGGCTAGTAGGTTCCGGCGCAAATGCATCTGTTGGCAGAGTATCGCAGCTATTGCGACTGCTAAGTCGGCTGATTCTTGACTATAGACTAACGTCGTTGCGTCGATCCGGAGATCATTCTGGTGATTTCAGCGCGTTGGCACGCGAGGAACAACTGAGGATGCAGAGCGCGGTGAGCGCTGCACCGTGCGAGCTGGCGGAACAACGCTACTATCTGCGCTGCATGGAGATCCTCGCTAATCCCCGCGAGGCGTTGGCCAAACTCGTCAGTGGGACCACGTCCTCAGGCGAGCGGACTACCGGGCGCTAGGGAGCATCAGGTCTCGGTGATCATGCCGGCCTGCAACGCCTCCTCAATCGAGGCCGTCAACCGACCCGACGTCCGGGGGTCCAGCAGGTCCGCTTCCGCACGCACATAGGCGGCCCATACGTGGAGAGACTGCGGCGAGACGTCGGACGGAGGCCGCTCCAGCACCTGCTCGACATAAGCCCTGAGCCGCTCCGCCCGTCCCAAGTTATCGGCATCCCCCAACAGCGCATCCAGCCTGGCCTGCGCCTCCGCCGCCAACCGCTCGCGTCGCTGTCGTTCGGCTTCCTCGCGCCGTTTGCGTTCTTCCGCGGCCTTCCAGGCCTCGTGCTCACGCCGCCATTGCTCTGCGCGGCGTAGCTCCTCGCGGTGCAGCCGCTCAGCGACCTCCCCAATGCCCAGCACAATCTCCGTCACCTGGTCCTCGAGCGGCACGTCATTCTCGTCGCGCCAGCGGGTTTTTCCCTCGATCTGCAGGTTGCGGGTGTCGAGCGTGAACACCAGGCGCTTGGGCTCCGCCTCCGTGGTCCAGGTTGGCTTGAACGAACCCGCACTGCCGCCTCGGGGCACCTCAAGCGTCGCGTCGAGATAGTGGCCGCCCATTTCAAAGCGGATGTTCGAGGCTTCGTAGCCGCTTAGGCGCGGAATGCCGCCGGCCCGTGAAACCCCGAGGAAGATTCCGTTGAGGATGCGCAGGCGGCGCTGCTGATAGGGCGACTGATAGACGCCACGCGCCCAGCCACCCGGAGAGCGCAACAAGGCCGCGTCGCGTTCCACCAGCACCCGTACCGCGCGGTGCGGCTCCTTGAGGGTTTTCGGCGTGGTCAGTTGACCCAGCCGCGTGGCAAGACGCTGGCGGAGCTCTTCGACGGTCGGGGCTGGATAGGCCTCCGCGAGCGCCTTCACCCGCGCCGCAAACACAGGGGAGGGGGCTGAGTAGAACCGGACGACGTTTTCGGTGAACAGGTCGCCGGGCGTAAGCTTGGGCTGGGGCGGGGATTCACCGGCCGCGCGCTTGGTCCAGTAGGCCCGGCCTGGAATCGGCACCTGGTGGTTCCGGCAATGCTTCACCAAGGTCGCTTCGGAGACGCCAAGCTGCGTCGCCAATTCCCGGGCCGGCTCGGACCAGACCAGATGGTAGAGCTGCTCGCGGGAAAAATGCGTCCAGGTCTTGATAACAATCTCGGTCATGGGGGCCTCTGACGGATGGCTCGTGCGCCGCCACCTGCGGTCGACCCGTGCCGAGGCCAGTTTGTGCCAGTGCTTCCCCTCGTGTCAGCTCGTCGTGATGACGCCCCTAGGAGACGCAGTCGTTTCCACCTGCACCCCACCGCCGGGCAACATGACGCCCTATAAGCGAATGGCGCTGCAAATCTGCGGAATGGCGCGGTAGTGAATGGCGCCTAGCTGCTAACTGTTTCGTAGAGGCGTCAATGGAGCAGGATTCGCCACCGCCGATACCTAACCCGTGGCACCGCCCGATCGGGTTGTCGCCGCGTCGCTTCTATCATTTGATCGTCGCCTCCACGGTCCAGGACGCCTACGACGACCCGCAAAGCGTCAGGAAGGCGATTGTCGCCGCGCTGCTGGTCTACCACCTGCCCGAGCAAGCTCTCGCGGTTCAGCACGCCGATCGTGGCGCGTTGCAACAGGCAGTCAAGGACTATCGCGACAAGACCGAGAAAGTCGCAGGCTTCCGGATGCTCCGCCAGGTCGCCTTTGCCGCCAAGCATGGTCGGGTCGACAGTACCGACGGATATGTTCTCGACAAAATTTGGTACGCCCCGCCAGCGCACTTGGGCGAGATGGTGATCGGACGATCCCTTATTGGCGACAAACAAGGAGGCGTTGTCGCCGCCGTGACAAATGATATTGCGAGCCCGCTCGTGAAGGTCCACAAGGCCCTCCGGCTTGCCCTTAAGCGCTATCTCACTGATTTCCCGAGTTGGCAGCAGACCCCGCCGACACGCCACCATAGCCCTAGCGAAACACCTCGCTATCCAGCGCCTGCGCTACCGTTATTGCGCTTTGCCCCGCGAGCTGGCGTCGCTCGAACCCGTGTTCCAGCAGATCAATATATCTGGCTCCCATGATGCCGCCGCGTGATGCTTTGGCGAACCGGCAGGGCGCCCACTGCTCGGTCAAGTAGAACCGGAGGGGGTAGGGGCGGAGGTCGTAATAGGGGGTTTCCTCAAACGCCTGCTTGATCCTGACGAGCATCTCGGGGGTTTCCTGCCCAAGCTCCCGGTGATCAACCCGCACCGTACCGGCGTCATAGGAGCAGATCAGGACGGCAACGATCTCGCCCACCAGCGACACCGTCTTGTCGCGATAGATGCCAAGGTAACGGCAAGCGCGTCGGGAAGCGCGGTCAGGCCCCTCGTAATAGAGCTTAAGTCGCTGATTTTCCGCGTAGGATGTCCCACAGGGGAAAACCACCACCCACCGCGCCCGGTCATCCAGCAGGTTCTCGCTTTCGAGAAAACCGCGGTAATCCTCGATGATCGCGAGCAGACCTACCTCATGCTCGGCGCATGCTTCCCTGAGCGCGACCAGGAGATCCTCAAAGGTCACTGCCACAAACTGCACGCCATGCTGCTGGGCAAAGTCCCGCAGTTCGGCCTCGGCGGCGTCGGTCACCGCGCCTCGGGTCAACCCGATCAGGATTGAGCGAAAATGGCTGCCAATCGGGTCGGCCTGCATGCTGGTGACATGGCGGCGGATCTGGTCGTGATCCAGCCCATTGCCGAGTTTCGTCTCAATCACAATGCGGAACGGCTTCTGCTCGATCACTGCGTCCGGGACACTCACGCTTTTGCGGACCTGCTGCTCGAACGAGAGGCCGATCTCCAGCTCGTCATCCAGAAAGCTTGAGAGAACTTGCTGCAGCTTGAGGGGCGACGATTGGTAGAGATACCGCAGCACCAGCAAGGTGTTGTTGGTTACATGGTTCTCGCGCTGGGAGAACCGCTGAAAATAGCTGACCTTGGACATCTTCAGATCATTGTCGCTGGCAAGGATTCTTGGAGGGACTGGTAACCGCGGCGAACCTTGGCTCTCACAAGAGCCTGCATCGCAAGCAGCGCGGCTCCGGCATTGGGAAAGGGGTCAGCCCGTACGGTGCCGCCGCTGCCGATGCGGCCCCACTCCCGCAAGAGCACCCATTCTCCAAAGAGGGTAGGCACAATCAGCATGCGATA